>CAZBDM010000408.1:0-4850 GCA_964490675.1 uncultured Oligoflexales bacterium | reverse complement strand
CCGACAATAATGTATCGGCAATGACAGTCACACCGTGAGCGCCCTTGACTTGATTTTCTGAAAGACTAGCAACAGTTACGTCGATCTCAGCACGTCTTAAGACATCGATAATAGTCATCGCTTCGATCTCTTCAAACCCTTCTGCTAAAGGAACAAGTACGCTTGTCATAACTACCTCCTAAACGTCATTTGTTACATGCGTCACATTGACAGATCGTTTGTTTTCAAAATTTAACAAAGTTTAACTTTACTCACCATAGGTCATGTAATACTAAAAACCCATCTTTGAGGTACACATTTTTCTAGGTGTATCACACTTCTTAAACCCGAGTGCTAACGATGTTTAAACCCTCCATCTTAACGAAAGCTCTGTTATGGTGCGCGGCAACTCAATTCCTGTCGAGCGCAGTTCTCGGCGAGCCTACCGCCCCCTTAAAGTGTGAAGAACATGCTGCTGGTGTTCCAGATGCAGAGATTGATGTGTTGAATGAACTCTCCGAAGAGCAGGCTTTACCCTTACTCGGGCGAGAAAGTACCCTGATCATCGATGTTCGTCGCCCGGAAGAGTTTCGCTGGCGGAGACTTAAAGGTTCGATTAATGTTCCACATCATTTTCATCAAGATGAAAGGGATAAAGAGTTTTTAGACGACAGGCTAGATCGAATTTTTACAGCCCTTAAGGCGATTATCGAAAGTAGGCCTGGGTTAACAGATCTCTTTTTCTATTGTCGCTCTGGCGAGAGGTCCTGGGAAATATCAGACAACGCCCACACTCACCCCTTGATGGTAGCACTCGGTGTAGGCCGCACGATCTACGTTCACAATCTCGAGCACGGCTTGAACGGGTGGACCTCTACTGCATTGGTGGTTTCAGAGTCATCGTCTTCTGCCCCTTAATTAATCAAAAATTTTACTAGGCCAATCGGTCCGTTCAGCGTAAGATATTTCTCATCTATCTTAATAAAATTAGGAGAAGTCGATGTTGCTGAAAAGGGCGAATTGGTTGCATGCCATTGCTGTTTTGGGAATCTTGGCAGGGCTCAATAGCTGTCAACAAGCTAAAGACGCTGCTGCCGAAGCCGCTGGTTTTAAGCTCACTGAAGATGGAGATCTCAACAGTCTTCTTGAAAGTGCTGGATGGGATGAGGGAAACGCGAAGTTCGCTAATCTCGAAGTAAAAGCTGCCTTTGAGATTGAAGATGAAGATAAGTTTCCCATTGACCTCGGTAAGGATGAAGATTGGAAGATCGGTTTTCCCGTACCTGGGCTGGAGGATGCCGCAAGCAAATCTGGAAACAACAAATATATGCTTCTTCTTAAAGAAGTCGAAATCGATATGGGTGAAGCTAAGTACACCCGCTTTTTAGCTGTGACAGTCGTTGAATACGTTGATGAGACCCTAAAAGTTTATGGTGGCGAGTTTGCCCAGTATATGGATGAAAAGGACCGTATTTCAAAGGATAACGGCAATATGAAAGGTCGCTACATCATCGTGCAGGCAAAAGGCGATGGTGGACTGGTCGGTCTTCAGGGAAAAGTCACTTTGAAATATGCAGATGGCTCCAAAGGCGAAGATCCGGTCGGGGGCGCCTGGATCATAACAACGAACTCTCCTTTTATCGGTCTTTCTGGATCAGCTGAAGGAAAATACTTCCTAGCAATGCTCGCCGGTGAGTATGGTGAAGTCATCGCTTATAAGAAGTCTCACGATGGTGCGCCTGGTACCCCTAGTGTTGCTTCAGCCAACATAGCTGTTGCCGGTGCCTTGACTGAGTACGAAGACGATATAAACGGCAAAGCTGAGGAAGCTGGTCTTGACTCCAATGCTGTTGCAGAAGAATTCGCTGCCGCTAATAAAGAAGTGACAGAAGCTCTTGGTGGATGGGAAGTGGTCGAAACCAACATCCAGTTTGTTCAGCCACCGCAAGCGAAGCCCGCTGAAGATCCGGTAGAGGAGACCCCAAAGCCTGCCGCTCCTCCGCCTGAGCCTGAGCAAGCAGAGCCTACACCTGCCAATCAAGACGTTAAGGAAGAAGTCCAGGAAAACGTCTCTCGTGGTGACGAAACCGGTCCACAGCTTGACCTTTCTTGTACTGGTGTGGCGAAAGTTGATGATGCCGATCAAAATACACTTATTACCGATGGTTCGGATGAGACAAGCCGTGGCTGGCGTTTTTTTGGTGATGTAAGAATCACTAATCAGGAATACGCAACGATCTTTGGCACGGCGGCCAATACCGATCGTTTCCCCGACGAAGTAGAAGGTTATTGTCTTTTAACCACCGGTGATGGACTCTATCAAAAATCGGGTAAATCAGCGGCTATTTACCAACCAAAAGGCGGTAAAACTTCCGAGATGTGGCAGAAGGTTAAGGTTCCAAGCGATACTAAGTGGAAGTCCATCCAGATGCGTGTCACCTTCTTCACGCAGGAATACCCTGTTTATGTTGGAACAAAGTTTAACGATAGCTTTTTTATCAAGTTTGATGAGCATCCTGACGTACTCGCTAGTGGTAACCTTAATGACCTTGGTGGGCTTGATACACCAGCGACAGCAACCAATTGCCGCAGCAGCTACGGAGACACGACAGGAGCGAAGATTAAAGCTGCTTCTGATAAAGCCTCCTGTGGCGAGTGGATTGCGACTTATCATGTTTTTGGTGAGACAAATCAAACAGCAGCACTTTGGAACATCGATGAGTCTTCAAGAGCCCCTAAACATAGTAATCGCGTTGGGTGCGTCGGTGAAAACAAACGCTGCTACCACGGTATGATTACTCCAAGGGTTATTTGTAAACCGATTCCAGAAGAACTTGTGGGCCAGGAAGTCACTTTAAGAATGAGTGTTACCGATGCCGGTGACTCAGCCTTTGACTCAGCCCTTGCTGTTGACTCGATTGCTTTTACCACAGATGAGTGCAGTAGTGATGCTGGTTCGACATTCTCTGGTGATGAAGCGATCAATGAAAAAGTAACCGATTAATGATCTAATCTAAAAGTTAAGATATTAAAAAAGGCAGCTCTTTCAGCTGCCTTTGTTTTTTCCTTGGTTTTGCATTTAGCTGAGATGCTTTTTGCGTCGGAAGCTAAATCCAAGCGTTAGAGGGAAAAGAAGAACGATAAGCATTGGCCACTGCTCGGCTCTGAAGTCTTCTCCAAGGCTTCCGCAGATGCCGCCTTTTTTCTTCTTTTTACTGCCACCAGACGATTCTTGCTTTTTGTCTTCTTCTTCTACGCCACCGCTAGAGGTTTCTTTCTTTTCTTCTTTTTGGGTTTCTTTTTTCGGATCTTTTACCGACCCTGAAATACCTCCTGATGCTCCTGCATCGGATGATTCACAGCTAACGATCGTCCCGTTTTGACCGATACCTTTACCGTTCTGACTGACGTCATAACAGTCGTTCTGGTTGACGCCATTTTGTCCGGGACTCGTTATGACGGTTGATCCTTTAGCATAAGCGACAGTGCCTTTTTCGTAAGAGTAGCCGGTTTCTACGTAAGTAACGGTTGGGCGAAAAACAACTTCTGTGTATCCACAAATGGGGTGACTGACGTAAACGGTACAATTTACTGTGCGACCTGTTGAAGTCCTAGCTGGAACTGTTTCTAACTCTTCTTCGCCTTCACACTCTTCTTTGAATGTCTCGTTTACAATATCAGGCTGTAATGGTCCACAAATCTGAATATTCAAGTTGAGACCTTCAGTGAGAGTCAAGCCCGTTTCCGCTTCTTGCTGGATTTCAATATTTTGCTCTGCAAAAGAAAAGAAATCGAGAATGCTCTCATGAAACCCGCCTTTTTGTTCTTTTTCAGTCATCAATGGGTTGATTGTCTTTAAGCTGGCAAGGTGATTGCGTGTTGCGTCACTGCAGTAATATGAGTCAAAGACTTCTGATAGAAGAATCATTTTAAATAATAGTTTGTCTTCTTCGCTACCAGCTCTCAGGTTTTCGACGGCTGTGAGGGGCTTATCAGGGTTGGCGGTGAGAACATCAGTGTTGTAAGCAGCGTCTAATTTATCTAAGAAAGCCATTTGAGTGGCATTTGGTTTTTCAAGGGGAGAAACTTTCCAGTCTTCGTCGGTTGGTGTTTCAAACTTTGATCTTATCCACATCAGAGACATCACTTGTCCAAATGCTTTCACCAAACCATGTCTTATACCAGTTGCGGTGTTGGCTTCTCCCTCACTTGCATCGGCAATAAAAGGGTTGATAATGATATGTGGACCCGTTGTTTCACCAACCGGAGGCTTAATACAAAAGTTAAGATCTTTGTTAGCTGTCATCGAAGTAAGATCAGTGCCGTCTTCTAAGAGAAGACCTTCGCCTTTTAAGCTGAGGCAGATCCCTTTAGAACCATCCTTCTTTCGTAATAGATAAGGGTCGATTGTGATCTCACCTTTTGTATGCCAGAAGGTATTGGTGATGGTGCGCGGCATTGTTGCTAGAACATCGGCGAGTGCACGTTTAATTTCTGGGAGATTTTCAGTAAAATCGTAGTCTTCACTGTAGTTGATCGTCCCCACTGTCACAGCTCCCTTGGGGCTGAATGAAGCAGAGGTTTGACAAGTGTTGAGGCTGTCCTCTGGCGTCGTCGATGGATCAGTGATTTGCTCTATTGTTTTCGTATTACTATCAGGCTTGTCGTCCGATTTTTTTGCATCGGAAAGTCCACACCCTTGCGGCAAGAGTGCAATAATACTCAGCCAGATAAACATACGTGCGAATGGAATGAGCGTCTTCATGGTTAGGTTTTCTCCGGTGGTAAAAAAAAGAAGGGAGAGCTTTTGAGAAAGAGGTCGAATCCCTCGGGGACTGTTCTGCAATCTGTGGGCCAAGTGTTCTTATCTT
>CAZBDM010000407.1:2074-4859 GCA_964490675.1 uncultured Oligoflexales bacterium | reverse complement strand
CCGCGTAATTACATGCAAGGTAAAAAGATCGGGTGGAAAGATGGCGTTGAAGCACTCTATCTCATCTTCAAGTACAATCTACAAAGTCCTAAGCTTGCATTTAAAGACAGCATGCCGAAAGAGCTGATCCCAAAAGGAAAGATTTGGTTATAGAACATTGGCACGTCTGAGCTATGGGAAAAAGTCAAAGAGTCTTGCTAAATTATTACCAATAGGCCGGTAACAAAATCGATTGTGAGAGACCTGTCTGACCAAGAACAAAACATGAGTCCAAAAATTCTCGAAGATATCCTTCAAACGAAGCAGGTCATTGCACTGAAAGAAGAGAGTGAGGAATCTGTGGATACTTCTAAGCTTTTTGTTGAGAGCATTCCCGAAGGGGCTGTATTGGTTGATTGTCGCGACGAAGAAGATTATCAAGAAGAGCACTTAAAAGGCGCGATCAATATCGAGTATATTGATTTGCTAGCTCTGCCCGACGATCATCTCGATAAAAAGAAAACCTACGTGATTTATTGTCCAGCCGGTATGAAGTCGACCGTGCTTGCCGAAAAACTACAATCCCAAGGGTATCAGGCCCATAGTCTCAGAGGTGGCTACGAGGCTCATAAAAATTTTAAATAAATCCTCATCTCAGCCGAAAATTACAAGACAAAGTTGTACTTTTTCGGAGATTAGTCTCAATGGGTTTCGCAGCATTTGAATTACAATGCCCAAAATGTCAATTTTTTTATTTCAACCATGAGATGTTTGTCAGAGAGACCTACGGATGGAGAAAAAGTGATAATGGTAAGTTTTATTTTAATTGCCGCTGCGGCTACCAACTCTCTGCCTATCAAAGAGAAGTACCGTGGTACAAACCTGAACTCTTTATGAGCACGGAAGCAGCTGAAGAATACAAAAAACTTAATCTTTCAGAATCAATTCCGTCAGTACCAACTGTAATTATGCCGATCCTTGAAAAGTCCGGTGATGAAACGGTTGATAGTGTGCAATTAGCTAAAGAACTGAAAAAAGCCCCAACAATAGCCGTTGAAATTATAAAAGCTGCGAACGCCCGTAAGAATTCTTCTGAGCCTGAAATTAATGACCTCCATCACGCGATAACCTACATTGGTCGTCCTGTTGTGAATCAATATATTTTAATGGCTGCAGTGAAAGCTTTTTCCTTCAAGACCAAAAAGTTCGATCATGGTGAATTTTGGAAAGACTCGTACTTTACCGGTATCATTACTGAGGCTTTGGTAACAAAGCTAGGTCATGAGGAGTTGGCAGACCAAGCATTTTTAGCGGGTTGTTTGGCAAATATCGGAAAGATCGTTTTAGCAATTTGCTTTCCAGATGAAGCAGACTATCTCTACGATCTAGCGAAAGATCCAAAGCTAAATGAAGCACAGTGGATTACACTTGAGAACAATATAGATCCCCCAAATCATTGTCGACTTGCGGAAATGGGGGCAGCTGTATGGGGTCTTCCTAAGTACATAAAGAACGCTGCCGTCCTACACCATGCAAGTATTGATAAAAAGACCAACGATGATTTTTGGTACGTAACGGCTGCTGTGATTGTCGCAAATCAACTGTGCCATTGGGTAAACCTGCGTCCCAACAGAATGGACGAAACGCTTCTCTATCGTACAGCCAACCTTCTTGACATGAAGAAAGAGTCTGTCGAGTCATTCGCTGAAGAAATGACAATTCGTAAGAAAGATATGTCCCGTATACTTCAGACTTTTAGCGTTGCATAAAATCACCCTCTATTTCCCCATCAAATCGTCGCCTTAATGAGCAACTCTTAAGGAAAGAGGAAGTTTTTCCGATAAACGGGTGCTCTCGGGAAAACATTGGGTAGATTGTGTGGCGGGGATCATATGAAATGGTTGATGTAGGAATGGCACAATGAAGCGAAACCACAACAAGTACGAGAAATTAGCTATTGAGATTCTCACCATTAGAGAGCAGCAAGACTCCCAAGAGCCTGCTGAAATTCAGGGATTTTGGCAAAAAGTCTTAGCTCTCTTTAAGAAGCAGGAAACCGAGAACTCATGCGGCTCTCTAACAGCTGTCGATTCAAAACAATCCAGACTCGAAGAGCATGACCTCAACCTTCTGACTAGAAAGTGGTTGCTCAATAAAATCCATAGTAAATCTTCCAAGTCTGAATTCATTAAATGATTTCTTTACCGACAAGCTGTGACGATTTCGAAGACACTATTAAAGCCCTCTGTAAAGTTGGTGAATAACTCGATTTCGGCATTGAGACAAAAGTTTCGAGATCTAGACTTATTGCTCGTACATGCATTCGATATAAAGAATGACAATGAAGAGCTTTGTTGGCTTTGAAGATGCCCTCATTTTCAGCCCTCTTTCCCGTTGGAAGTTACTTCGACGAAAAAATCTACTAAACATTTTAAGAACCAAACAATGTCTAAATTATGCAATCAAAACAGGTGTTTAAAAGATTCTAGAGAACCTTACCAATGCTTCCACTGTGAGGTATCCGAGAAAATGGAGAAAAAATATTGTCTTCTTAGAATGCGCTCATGGTTTGCTGGCTAACTTTTTAATTAAGATTTACAAGACAAATCAGCTAATATGTCTTATTACATCAGTCAAAATAATAGACGTTTATTTTATAGATCAACGAAGAACGATCGATTTTCTTCGAGAGTCTTGCAGGGTGATTTGTCCTGGTAGGGAGGTTAGGGGACAATGAAGACGTTCAGGGGAATTTTACTGCTCGGTTATTTAGTCACTGCTATGACACCGGATAATGGCTATGCAG
>CAZBDM010000407.1:0-2064 GCA_964490675.1 uncultured Oligoflexales bacterium | reverse complement strand
CAGATAGAAGTGTCTTTTCAATCATCGGCGAGGAGAATTTAAAACGCCAATCGAAACTTAAGCGTGCTGAAAAAGATTTTGATATAAAGTTTTTAGAAGTCGAAATCAGTTATCAAAGTGAGGTTGTCAGGGCACTTAAAAAATTAGTTGATCAACAGGTCTATCCGGAAGTCAAATATTTAGAACAAGTGTACGACTTACAGATTTTGCGTATCGATCTCGAAATCGCACGTATCGAGCGTGAGCTCGAATTTCATCAAAACAGACTGGGTCAGTTGATGTTTAATCCCGCGGAGATGAGTGACGATGAAATTATTGAGCTCAATAAAAAGGTATGGCAGCTTCGCCTCAGCAAAATCACTCAAGAATTAAAAAGTGCCAAAGTTTCTTCAGCTTACTATGAAGATCATTTAAGACGACTGAAAAAATTCGGTGACAGAGGAGTCGCAACGAAAGAAAAGATCCGCAAAGCTCAATCTGAGGTTAATCTTTCCCGCATTGAAGTCGAAAGAGCCAGCAAAAAGCAAGCGATGGTCAGAAGCTATCTGGCGGAAGATCGCTTCGCCTCATAAGATTGTAAAGAAACCATGACAGGAACAATCATCTCGATGCGATAGTATGCATAAAAGCGTTTTTTATGCAGTGAATCTCGACGAGCTTGAGGCCTGTTTGCATAAACCCCAACGGTGCCACCTTTGCTATTTTACCAATTTAATATGCTTTTTTGACGCTTGGCCGACAATAAGTGCCTGATATTCCGGCCTTCGTGTAAATGTTTAATAATTTCAAGTTTAAGCCTTGTACAGACTGCATATAAGATGTAATATGCGTTTAGATTGATTGTATATGCTTTTTATATGCATATTATACAGGAGAAACTGACATGTTAGATTCAAGGTTCGAAGCGATCACCGACATCATACGGAACAACAGTGTTTCCAGTCAGAGTGAGCTGCTTGAAAGACTCGAAGGCCTTGGTTTCGAAACAACCCAATCAAGCGTCTCGCGTGATTTAAAAAAACTTGGTGTCGTTAAAGTGCAGGGTGAATACCGCCTACCTAATATTATTCCCGGTGATTCTGCTTTACTCGATCAGCTTGATGCGCAAACGGCAGGCGACAATATGATCGTTTTGAAGACAACACCGGGGAATGGCAATAGAGCAGCATTTATTATCGATACAGCACGCATTCCTGAAGTGATCGGTACCATTGCCGGCGACGATACGATTTTCGTTGCGGTGAAGAATAGAAACGAGCAGATCAGAGCGATCAAAAAAATATACAGTCTTTTTCAACGAAGGCAGTAAATGACGAGGAGTATCAGTCATGTTAGAGCAAGTGTTAGACGTTAATGTTACGGAAGGGTTTGGCGAGAGCACGACTCTTTCAAAGTCTGTCATCTTAGCCAACAAAGTGGCATCAGTCGCAGCTTCACTGGTTGATCGTCGCGAGCTAGCCATAGCGCCAGCACTTTCGCCACGGGCGGGTGATCTTGTTGCTGTGCGCGTTACCCGTAGCTCTAGCATGAATCGTCTGGAACTTGGAAGTGGACGTATGGCAGCTGTTCAAGAGGACGATATCGTTATTGGTGTCCTTGGCGAAAGAAGAGCGCTGAAAGGATTTGTCGGAGTTGTTCCTGAAACACTCGTCGAAGGCGATACACTTCATATACTTAACTTGGGTGGTGTCATCGGTAAACTGGTTGGGGGATGTCAGGATTTAGCTTCTCCAACCGAGGCAGAGTATCTCGGCACGGTCATTCGGGGAGAAGAGTTTGCTAATATCCAGCAATCAGCATTGGGATTAACTGACCTTCTTGAAAGTAGTGTACCGATCGTACTGGTCGCTGGTACTTGTATGCAGGCTGGTAAAACGAAGGCGGCATCGGAAATCGTTAAACAGTTCAGTGGCTCTGGTTATAAAGTTGCAGCAGCAAAATTAACCGGTGTCGCTTGTCTACGAGACACGATATTGATGGAAGACTGTGGTGCACAGGCGACTCTTAGTTTTCTTGATTGTGGACTACCATCGACAGTTAATACGAAAGATATCGCACCGGTCG
>CAZBDM010000406.1:4091-4864 GCA_964490675.1 uncultured Oligoflexales bacterium | reverse complement strand
AGTTTGATCAGTACATATATCCTTATTTTCATAATAATGTTGCCAAAGATCTCTTCGAGCCACTTAGAAGACAATCAAATGAGAGGAATAACAACAGAGTTATTCTTCTCTTTGATCATATCAAAGACGGTCCAGCATACGAGCAAACGAATATGCCGGGGCATTTGTATGCCGGTACCTACAGTCGCGAACTCAGGGAAACACACAAAAGAGACGTGATAATCATCGACTTAGCTCGACTTACCAATCTCAACTTTCACTCACGCTTGGTTCATGAGCTTTGTCATCTCGTCAGGTTTCAGTATAACCGAAGTGAGGATTTCTGGTTGGAAGAGGGCATATGTGAATATGTCGAGACTTTTACAGGGCTCTTTCATTCTTCTGAGTTATCTGATTGGAAGAAAAAACCCAGTCGACAACTCAGCTCGCCTTTCATCAAAAGAGAGATTCTGCAGTATTTCCATAGCTTCTTTTTTGTTCATTATCTGGTGGAGCAGTTTCCTGAAGTACCGATACGCAGTTTTCTCATGGTATCCCCATCTTCAGGTATCGACAATATTCAGTCAGCATTAGATCAAGCGCGGAATTGGCTAGGTGCACGTGTTGATTTTAAGTTTTCAGACGTATTGCGAAACTGGCATTTGGCCAGCGCTTTGAACAAGTATTTTAGTGATGACAATTCAAGCCCCTACAACCTGCATCTTCCGAGTAACCTGAAAAAAAGCGAATTTACCAGCAAAGACTTTCAAGTTGATTTTGAAGACCTAGGCTCT
>CAZBDM010000406.1:730-4081 GCA_964490675.1 uncultured Oligoflexales bacterium | reverse complement strand
GCTCTGTGAAGAAGCTCTTTAAAGTTCCCGCTCTTGGTGCTGGCTATTATGTGATGAAAAGCGCTTGTGGCAAATTTATAAACCATAATATTACGGCTGAAATTAACGTTTTAAATTTGGACGATGAGGGTCAACAAAACCACCTAACGACGATGACACAGAAGCAGGTTAACTTCTGCGATGATGTAGTCAGCTTTGGTAGCGAAAAGTTTATTGTCATTCACAATCCGACTTTTGCCGATGCCTACCTAACTTTTTATCCGATGGAGGATGATAGTTAAGGAGTTGAAGAACTGTCGGTTTGATCTTCAGTGCTTGCTAGATATTCCTGCCGTTTAAGAACGTAGGATGGCATGGCGTATGTTTCTGGAGGTGAGTAGTCAAAGAAGCGCTCATGTCTAAGAATTTTGCGAATATTCTGCGTCCCGAGGCGCCAAAGACGCTCTCGTTTCTCAAAGATGATACCTCCAATAAGTCCCTTGTAATCTTGGTTCTCTGAATGAAGGATGTAACCTTCTCCGTTTCCTAAATTTTCGACAAGAAGGACAATATGGCGGTCGTAAAGAATGAGATCGCCAGTATCAGCAAATCTTAGATCCTTACCGATGTCCACAAGCGAGTAGAGACGTTTGAGTTTGCGGCGTGTCATTCTGTTAAGCTCTTTGGTGGATCCGTAAGGAACTTCGAGGCCAACGCGGTTGTAGAGTTGAGCAGTTAAGTGACTGCAGTCGATACCGCATTGCTGGCAAGATTTGCAACGCGTGAACTGCTTTTTGAGAGGAATGCCTGTCTCTATACAGGCCTTACAGCGATCGCAGGCGCTCGGCTTTTGAAGCCCGAGAGAGCCACCTCCCCACACATAGGGGACGTGATCAAATGATGCATAATAATTAACGTGATGCAAAACCTGTTCTTGGAGCTTTTCGACTGGTGAATATTCGAAGTGCACCATTTTGAATAATCGCGGTGCTTCCGGGTAGATATAAACAAAATCTGTGAAGCTATTGAAGGATCTCGCTTGGCTGGTACCAGTGAAAATGATGGCACTAAAAATTAACGATGTGAGTGTAATGAAGCCTCTTGATGGCCAATGAGATTGATGCATCCCATCTCCTGTCGGACGTTACCGATGACCGAGGATTCCAAAGAGCAGGAGGTGGACTTGTGTCTGGAAGATAAGAAGAACATCAGCTCTGAGGCTTCATTCAGGGTTTGGAATCACTACCCGGTTTACAAACGTCAGGCAATATACACAGCGTGCTCCGGGACTGCAAGAGTTTTAAGCAATTCCTTAAAAATACATACAATTCAAATGGTTAGGTCTAATTAGAGGCTGTTCCAGGGGATTGAAGTCGTTGTAAATCGCGATTGATAACGGCTAGGTTTTCTTTGACCACGCCTAGCTGATCTGCTTTGGGAAAGTCATTCAGAGCCTTTTCTAGGTGTCCTTTAGCTTTTTCAAGATAGGCAGCTCTCGCTTTTGGGTCTGCGACTGGAATCGAACTCTGATAGGCCATCGCTGCCTTGCGACGGAGAATACGGACGGCTTGATTGCTGCATTCCAGTATTTTTTCCTGAGCTGCGACGAAAAGGGGTGAATCTTCCTTAAGTTCATGAAGTATTTCAATGGCTTTTGAGTAATTTCCTTGAACGGCAAGCTGGCTGGCTTCTTGAAGCAGTGTGTCGTCGCTACGAAGGTCGCTTGCTCCGAATGTCATAGCAGGCAAAATTCCCCCCTTTGCGACTGGCGTTGGGGCTTCAGGAGCAGGCGTAGGGTTCTGTTGGTCGAAATTGTCTTCGATCACCTTTAAGCCTGACCATTTTGACGCTTGACGGTCGATCACTGCTTGCATGTTCTCTCGAAACTCTTGGGAATTATTGCCAACGGTCATGGTTTGTTGAACCAGCGAATAGAATCCGTAGGTCTGGAGGGCTGGGTTATTTTCAAAGGCCCCCAAAAAGTTGAACCCTTTCGATTTAGACATAGACTCGATGGAAGCTGGTTCGTTAGGAATGGTAGGAGAATTCTCAGGCTGAAGGGCAACAAGATGGACGAGACTTACCGCAAATGCTGCTTCACCGAAGGTACCTGGCTTGTAATCGGCTTTAAGAGCCTCCGCCACTTGACGATCTCTCGGCGTAAAGTTAACACTCGGCGAAGAAAGTCTTAAGACGAAGGAAGCAAGGTTGACTCTTCTTAAATCCATAACTGAGGGGCTCTTTGAAGGCTCTTCGCTTTTTTGAGTCAAAGCTGTTGATTTTTTGCCTGTTTTTCCGCTTTGTACCTGCGATTTTGGGGTTTTTTTGCGAGGTGTTTTGGTGACACATGCAAAATTTAACATCAGACTGCTTGCAAGTAACAAATGTTTGAACATATTGGTCGGGCCCTTTTATGATCTCAATCTACCGAATAAGGTGAATGATCGAAAAATGATAACGAAATCTATTATACATCAATTGAGTCGGATTCTAGAAACTAAAAACAGCAGAATCTTTCTTTACGGTTTTCAAGCTTTTAAGCTTCTCAAGTGCTTTCGTTAAAAGCCTCTTTTCTGAGATCAAAATGACAATTTTAAGACGACCTTTGCTGTCAATATAACTGATCAGGGAGTTAGCTTTGCTAGGTAATGAATTGAGGTAGGGGCGAAGGTCTTGAAACTGATTTTTCAAGGTGTCAAGGGTCTCCTCGTTTGACGGGTTGACGACAAAAATAATCGAGTCGGATGAGTTTTTGAGGATGTCTAAAGTCTTTTGATTGTTAATGGGTGCGCTTGTGTGAGCGCTCCGTAAAAGAAAGTCTTGTCTAATCAGGTCGATGAGCTCTCGGCTCGATGCAATATCTTTATCGTGAGCAATGAGGGCTTTATTAAAGAGAGCATCGTATCTATAGATGATATCTGGAAAAGTTTTTTCGAACTGTTTGATCGTATGTTTGACGAATGATTGATCGATTTGTCTTTTCTGTTTTAGGTAAGACTCTACTTTTGGAAAAAGAGCGCGCGCGAAGTCTTCGATGACCGGATCGTTGTACCAAGTCAGTTTATCGAGCTTGCCAGTCACTCGTTTGTAGGCCCAGCCATTTCCTAATGCAGTCGCAAGTGCTTCGTTCCAGTAACTGTAGGCAAGAGTCGCGTGTTTTGACGGACTGCTTTTGAACATTTTATCTATGGTCGACTGAAAAGCTTTCGTCTGCGATTCGTAAAGGGAGTGAGCGATTTCATGAAAGACAACGGCGAACCGACCCGCAATATCTTTTTCATCAATCAAAACACCGACCGATTCTATGCTAAAAATCGACTCAGCACTAGAGTGGCCGGTGCTTCCTGGGATGGGATATAGGCTAATGGTAAA
>CAZBDM010000406.1:0-720 GCA_964490675.1 uncultured Oligoflexales bacterium | reverse complement strand
AAATCGGTCTTTTCAGGCCAAGACGCCTTATAGAAGTGAGCTGCCCTAGAGAACATATAATCTAAGTCGACGCGGCGTGCTATATCCTCGAGACGTTTTTTATAGGATTTGAGCTTTTCAAAGTTTGGATTCCAAATCAACTTTTCATAGATTTTTTCTATTTGCGATAAAAGTCTAAAATATTCGTTGTGGTCTGAAAGGGGCAGGATGCCGAGAGTTCTTTGACTTAATTCCTGCAGATCTTTGGCGTACGTTGCTTGCATGAGGAAAAAGAGCCGATGACTATTTCCCATATATCTCGAACTCGGATACCCTTTGTAACTCCAACCATGGTGGAGTGATTGATAAATGCTTTTCCACTTTTGAAGAAGCTCTTGGTTGTCTTTAGTATTGAATGTGCTCTTTTCAAAGTATTGTCTAAGGGCGCGCGATCGGTGCGGTTGGCCTGCAATGGTTTCGGTAAAATTAATTAAGGCATGAACTTTACTTAAGCGAAACTCTACCTTTGGGCCAGCCAGAAGTTGCTGGGAGATCAGCACGAAAAAAATCGTCAGGAAAAGTTTCATAGTTGCTCCGTAACGGCCAAATGATCAGTTTGTACCTAGTGAGAGGTATCGAATCATTATTCTTACTGGTAGTAAAGAGAAGATGCTACCGTTGTTTTTACAGGGCTGACGCACTACAAAGCCCTTGACACCAAGAGACTCATGAGGAACTTGT
>CAZBDM010000405.1:2088-4865 GCA_964490675.1 uncultured Oligoflexales bacterium | reverse complement strand
TTGCGAGTTGGCGACCGCAGCTGTTAACAAGTTGCCAGTAAAAATTCTTGTGATCGATAATCGTTGTCTTGGAATGGTTAGGCAATGGCAGGAAATGTTTTTTGATAACCGTGAATCCGGTGTCGACCTGAGCGGAAATCCAGACTTCGTTAAGCTTGCGGAGGCTTATGGGATCAAAGGTTTCCGAATCAATAGAAGCGATCATTGTGAAGACGTTCTGAAACAAGCTCTCATGTATAACGAAGGTCCATGTGTCATTCATGCGGAAGTACAGCGCGAAGCAAACGTATTCCCTATGATTCCTGCGGGTAAGTCGGCGCGGCACATGCTCGTTAAGGAACCGACAGAGAAACTCGAAAAACCCACGGGTAGTACTTAAGAAAAGGCTAGAACCATGACACAGGCAAACATCGAATCAAATAAGTTTCAGATGATTTCAGAGGCGGCAGAATTGAAGACTATCCATCTCATCGTGAATAACAGTCCGGGAGTTCTAGTCAGAATTGCCCTGGCTTTTACAAGAAGAAGTATTAACATCGAATCTCTCGTCGTTAACTCTATTGGCGAAGGTAAAAGCCAACTGACGATCAGTACCTCTAGTGACGACAAGAGATTTGCTCTGATTGTGAAACAACTCACCAAACTTGTCGACGTTCTAAAAGTCGAAACTCCAAACGACGAAAAAGATCACATCCAGAGAGAAATGGTTGTCGTACGTATTCGCACCGCTGATGCTGATCAAAAAGAACTTAACGAAATTCTTGGTCAGTTTAAGACAGAAACGGTTGAAAAAGACGACGATCACATGGTGGTCCAGATCACCGGTTACCGTAAAAATCTCGACCATTGTCTCAATCAACTAAAGGCTTTTGATATTATCGATTGCGTTCGCAGCGGCAACGTTGTGATGCCACGATTTTAATAACGACAATCATACTAACGTAGATATCTTCGCTTTACCTCAAATAGGGAGAAAACCATGAGTTTCAAGCTGTATTATGACGCTGATGCTGATCTTGCAAAAATCCAAGATCAGAAAATCGCTGTGATTGGTTACGGTAGCCAAGGACATGCCCATGCCTTAAACCTTAAAGAAAGCGGCATCAACGTTGTTGTCGGCCTAAAAGAAGCAAGCAAGTCAAGACAAAGAGCTACTACCGCTGGCTTAGAGGTTATGACACCAGCAGATGCTGCTAAATGGGCTGATATGGTTATGATTCTCGTTCCGGACGAGTTCCAAAAAGAACTTTACGAGACAGATATCGCGCCAAATATGAGCGCTGGCAAGAGTCTCCTTTTTGCTCACGGTTTTAATATTCACTTCGGGAAAATCAAGCCACGCGAAGATATCGATGTCTTCATGGTTGCCCCAAAAGGACCTGGACACACAGTCAGGAGAGAGTTTGTGCAAGGTAGCGGTGTTCCTTGTCTGATTGCAATTCATCAAGACGCAAGTGGTGAAGCCAAACACAAAGCGCTCGCTTATGCGAAAGGGCTAGGTGGAACGCGCGCCGGTGTTTTTGAAACAAACTTCAAAGAAGAGACAGAAACCGATCTTTTCGGTGAACAGACAGTTCTTTGTGGTGGTGTTTCAGCATTAATCAAAGCTGGATTCGAAACTCTCGTAGAAGCAGGCTACCATCCGGTCATGGCTTATTTTGAGTGTCTTCACGAAACGAAATTGATCACTGACTTGATCTTTGAAGGTGGCATCAACAATATGCGTCACTCCATTTCAAACACCGCAGAGTACGGAGACTACACGGTTGGTCCAAAGGTGATCGATGCTGGTGTCAAGGCACGTATGAAGGAAGCGCTCGAGCGTGTTCAAAAAGGCCAATTTGCTGACGAATGGCTAAAAGAAAATGAAAATGGTCTACCGAATCTTAAAAAGTACCGTGAGGAGAGCGCTGCTCACGAAATAGAGAAAGTCGGAGCTGAGTTGAGATCACGTATTAAGTTCTCTTCTCATGCAACTAAATTAGTTGACGAATCAGAAAAACAATAAGCCGAAACAGGAGCGTCACATGAGCGACGACAAACGCATCTTTATCTTTGATACGACCTTAAGGGATGGGGAACAATCTTTGCCAGCCAGTCTGTCCGTTAAAGACAAACTGAAAATTGCAAAGTCCCTTGAACTCCTTAAAGTTGATGTCATGGAGGTGGGGTTTCCGGTTTCTTCACCCGGCGATTTTGAATCGGTCAACACCATTGCCAAAGAAATCAAAGAAAGTACCGTTTGTGGGCTCGCTCGTTGCGTTGAAAAAGACATCGATGTCTGTGCTGAAGCTATTCAGCCTGCCGCCAGTGGGCGCATCCATGTCTTTCTTTCCACTTCAACAATTCACGTCGAATCGAAGCTCAAGAAGTCATGGGACCAAGTCATGGAAATGGCTGTTGCCGGCGTTAAAAGAGCACGAAACTTTTCTGATAATGTCGAGTTTTCCTGTGAAGATACTGGGCGGACTCCGCTCGATCGACTTTACAAAATTGTCGAAGCGGTTATCGATGCAGGGGCGACGACCATTAATCTCCCTGATACAGTTGGCTACAATATCCCATCTGAGTTCGGCAAGATTATTTCAAGCGTCAAAAACAACGTCCCTAATATAGACAAAGCGGTGATTTCGGTACACTGCCATGACGATCTTGGCCTATCAGTCGCCAATTCGATTACAGCCATTCAAAATGGTGCACGACAAGTTGAGTGTACAATTAATGGGATCGGTGAAAGGGCCGGTAATTGCTCTCTTGAAGAAGTCGCTATGATTCTT
>CAZBDM010000405.1:0-2078 GCA_964490675.1 uncultured Oligoflexales bacterium | reverse complement strand
TAAGACGCGCAAAGATCTTCTCGAAGGATGTTACAGTCATATTAACCATAGCAAGCTTTATCATACGTCAAAACTAGTCAGCCAAGTTTGTAATGTTCCCGTGCAACCTAACAAAGCTATCGTAGGTACCAATGCATTTGCTCATTCTTCCGGTATTCACCAAGATGGTGTCCTGAAAAACCGTTCAACTTACGAGATCATTACACCTGAATCGATTGGTGTTCCTAGCAATACACTTCATATGACATCGCGAAGTGGGCGTCATGTTATCAAGCATAGTCTTGAGAACCTAGGTTATTCGGAAAACGATTATGACATGGATAAGCTCTACGAGCGTTTCCTTGAGCTCGCTGATCGTAAGGGTAAAGTCTATGATTACGATCTTGAAGCTTTGGTTATGATAGGAAACGGTGAAATCGATGAAACTTATAAGCTCAAAGCACTCAATGTTAGTTCAGGTCGCGGCAGTATCGCGACTGCCACCATTGAGCTCTACAAAGACGACGAAGTGCTTTGCGAAGCAGCTACAGGTTCTGGTCCGGTTAACGCGGCCTATAATGCCATCGATCGCCTGACGGGTATCAATATCGAAGTATTGGATTACAAGTTGATTGCTAAAGGTGGCGGACGCGATGCCCTTGGCCAGGTCGATATCATCGGATCATTTCGTCGTCATAAAGTTCACGGTGTTGGTTTATCAACTGACATTGTTGAAGCATCAGCTCTCGCTTATATTCATTTGATCAACAATATATTGAGAGCTGAAAAAGTGGCGAACTTGAGAAGTAAAAAACTTGGAAGTGACTATATCGATGAGTCTGAGTCTTCTGCAATCAGACACCAATTGGTATAATAGATTTTTTTTAGGAGAAACAATGACTCAATCCTTAGGTCAAGTTGCAGTACTGCCCGGAGACGGTATCGGTCCTGAAGTGATGGTGCAAGCTCTAAAAGTCTTAGACAAAGTTGGTGATCTTTATGGTTTTACCTACGAAAAGGCTGAAGGACTTGTCGGTGGAGCAGCGATCGATGCTACTGGAGAAGCCTTACCGAAGAAGACACTTGAGTTATGTGAATCCAGTAAAGCGATACTCTTTGGTTCTGTGGGTGGACCCAAGTGGGAAAGTCTGCCGCCTGAACAGCAACCTGAAAGAGCTGCGCTTTTACCTCTCAGAAAGCATTTCAAACTGTTCACAAACCTGAGACCTGCGAAAATATATCCTCAGTTGGCCGCTGTTTCTCCGCTAAGGCGTGATACAGCTGAGTCAGGTGTCGATATTCTTTGTGTCCGTGAGCTGACTGGCGGTATCTACTTCGGTCAACCAAAAGGCCGTGAAGGCAGCGGTCCCCAGGAAAAAGCCTTCGATACAATGGTCTACCATCGCTACGAAATTGAGCGTATTGCTCGTATCGCTTTTAAAGCTGCTCAAAAACGCTCTAAACGTGTCACTTCAATTGACAAAGCTAACGTGCTCACGACTATGGTGCTTTGGCGGGAAGTCGTCGGTGAAGTAGCGAAAGACTTTCCCGACTGCGAACTCCATCACATGTATATCGACAACGCTACGATGCAACTGATCAAAGATCCAGGCCAATTTGATGTGATTCTTGCCGGTAACATGTTTGGAGATATCATTTCAGATGAATCAGCCATGTTAACGGGCTCTCTAGGGCTGCTACCTTCTGCCTCTCTCAACGAAGACGAATTTGGTCTCTATGAGCCAGCAGGTGGATCAGCGCCGGATATCGCTGGACAGGGAATCGCCAACCCCGTAGCACAGATTTTATGTGCTGCTTTGATGCTTCGCCACAGCTTCAAACTGGACGAAGCGGCAAGTTCAATTGAGACCGCAATTGAAGAGACTTTCCGCGAAGGTTTCTTAACCGGTGACCTTATGGTTGACAATGGCAATGTGTTGTCGACGTCTGAGTTTGCCGGAGAAATCATTAAAAGGATCAAGTAAAAGGATCGCCGCTCGTATAGATTGGCTTGCGATCGTCTAACCCGGATCCGAATTTCTAAACGGTTGATGTGTTGCTTCGTCGTCGTGAAATCCTCATGTACCAGCGCGTACACT
>CAZBDM010000404.1:0-4867 GCA_964490675.1 uncultured Oligoflexales bacterium | reverse complement strand
ACTTTCATATTCTTTTTTATTTATATTCAACTCTCAAACAAACGCCCTTTTTGTTTTTGAAAGGAAGATTTTAAGATTTTGTTGATTTCTAGGTAAGTCATGGGTGGCAAACAAAAAAAGCAGGCAATCACGATTGCCTGCCTGTTCTGTTTGTTACTAAATTTTTAAGACTGACCTGGCATCGTTTTCCACTCGTCGGTGAAGCTCCCACCAACAATGATGACACCAAATTCTGGGTTTCTCTTTACGGTTACAACTTTTAAGCGTGGATCTGGACCTTTTTTGGTTACTTTATAGTACTTAACAGTTCCCTGATCCTTAACGCTCATCATTTCCTTAACGAATAGTTTGCCATAAGTATCTTTTTTACTTAAAACATTTTTCCCTTCGTTCTTAGGGTGAATGACAACCACACCATTCTGACTACCGGTTGACTTGATCATAAAAGCGTAACCTTTTTTGCCAAATGTCTTCTCTTGAAACAAGACTCTCAAAGCATCGATACCCTTAGTGAAGTCGACAGCTACTTGCAAAGCGCCAACAACTTTACTGCCAGACTTTACAGGATGAAAGAAGTTGTAAACATGCTTTTTGTTCTCCCACGTGGCGTGCGAAGCTTGGCGTCCAGATACTATAGCCTTCTGAACGCTCTGCGAAACACCAGAAACTTTGCCACTCGAAGCAATAACAGAAAGTTTGCCGCCACTTAGAGAATACACAGCTGCAACGTGCTTATGCTTATCCGTATGAGACTTGAGAACAGAAGAGAGCGCCTTATCTTTTTTACTCACCATCGCTGGTTTTGCTACTGCAGCAAGAGCAGCAACACTTTGCTGAGCATTTTGCTTAACCGCGTTTGAGTAAAATTCAACAGCCGAAGCCATTGATAATACATTTTTTTCTACATCTTTAACAACCCAATCAAGAGCTGCTTTTGCTTCCGCTGGAGACTTGTATTTGGGATCTTTCGAAAGGTCGTAAGTCCCTTTTGCAAAGGCCGTTACTCCCATTAAAAGACCAATTGTAGCAATCGACATAGAAATCTTGTTAAAAAATACTCTCACTTTAAATCCCCCGAAAAAATTTTAGGAAAATAATACTTATTCAAAAACACCCGACGTTATTTATTAAACGGCGCAATGAGTTTTCTTATCACGTCATACTCAGCATCACTGGTTTCTGCAAAACCGTTATATTTTTTTGATAAGGCTTTGATTACCTTTTTGTGCTCAGCATTATTCATAGATAGCTTCAAGAAAACATCGCGAATCTTTTTATAGTCGGCTTCGCTTAGACCATTTTTGGCTGTAATATTATAAGGTGGAAGAGGCTCTGAAGAATGCAGAATACGTAAGCCTTTTTTCTCCCACGCAAAAGCTTTAGTATCTTTTAAAATGCCAGCATCAAAGTCTCCTGCTTGCACACCACGAGCAATATTGTCGTAATGACCAATGAACTTATATTCACCAAACTGATCAAGGTTTATTCCGGAGCCAACAACGACAGCTCTCTGAAGTAACGCTGCTTTGTCACCAAAAGCAAATAACTTACCTTTTAAATCGTTAACTGATTTATAAGGCGAGTCATCTTTTACCGAAATCATCAACTGAAAAGACCCCTTACCGTTTGTTAAAGTCTTTACAAGAATCCGAGTCTTGCCCTTCGCATAAGACTTTAAGTAAGCAACTGGAGTGAGATAAGCGAAGTCGACCTCCCCTTTCGCTACTGCTTCAATCGCTGACTTCATGTTTGGTGAGAGCTTGAGCTCTACTGGTACGCCTAGTTCTTTACTCAAATAGTTGGTGAGTGGCTTTAGTCTTTTATGCATCTCAGCAGGGATATCCATCGCTACTGATCCAAAGACCAATTTTTTTGGTAGAGCTGATGCTTGACTAGCGGTCAGCAAAAACAAAACGCTGAAGATGATAGATTTAACCATAGTTAGCTTCTCCGAGTGTTGAGTTATCTTGAGATATGTTACTGAAATGTGTTACTTGGTTGCGACCATTCTCTTTCGAATAATACAGAGCCTGATCAGCATCTCTAATGACATTATCAATATTATCCTTGTTTTGATGATCATACCAAGTTGTCACGCCGAAGCTAGCAGTCACCAAATGCTTGACTCCATCGAATTCAAACTTCTGATCTTCTATAGCCTTTCGAAATTTTTCTGCGACCAGCATGGCTCCGATTTTGTCAGCTCTGCGGACAATACAGACTAACTCTTCGCCACCAATACGACAAAGGACATCAGTTCTTCGCATGACTGCTTTAAGAGTTTTTGCAGTTGAAACAAGAACCTCATCGCCAGCATGGTGACCAAAGGTGTCGTTGATCTTTTTGAAGTGGTCCAAGTCAATAATAATCAGACTATTAGTTTCGCCGTGTCGTTGTCCAATAAGAATATCGTTCTTTAGAACCTCTTCAAAATAATGTCTATTATGTAAACCAGTTAATGCATCTGTTATCGAAGCTCGTTTGAGCTCTTTGTTTATCTTCTGTAACTCTTCAGATTGCTGGGTCAAAACCTTATTGGTTTCCTTTAATTTCAAGTCGGCAACTTCGGCTCTTTCAAGAAGCTTGTCTTGAGCTTTATTAAGTTGTCTTCTCATCGAATTGAAAACATTTGCCAAAACACCAAATTCGTCTTCAGAAGTCACAGGAATATCCGAGTTAATCTTTCCATCTTTGCCAACACTTGATTCTATCGTTTTTGTAATCACTTGAACCGGTCTGGCGATAAAGAAAGATAATGCAAGAAATTCACCACAAGCGATCAGGAGAAGTGTTATCGCCTCTCTGATGAAAAGCGCCTGACGCTTTTTACCAAGTCGGTTGATAATGTCTTCATTGTTCAATCGGACGTTGAGCTGGCCAACCCGATCCTCGCCAAAGTAAATATCCTTGATAAAGTTTGTTCTCTCGTTAAATTCAATCGACGCATCACCGGCCTTAGCCATGACGTTGCCTTTTTTGCTTTGGACCTCGGCGTAGACGATATCGCTATTCTTAGCCATTTCATCGAGCATGATCTGAATGGCGTGATAATCGTAACTCACAACGTGAAGGGCAATGGCTTCTGACGCGTAAGTGGTGATATCGTTTCCACGACGAGCCGTTTCTTCGAAAATTTCTTTTTTCTGCTTTTGTAGAGAAAAATAGCCAGTCACAGAAAAAGCAAAAACCAGTACCGTCAAAAGAACGCCAAGCATCTTCTGTTTAATACCCGAAAAGCGTTTTTTTACTTTCACCATGCTTCAAACCAAATAGACATTTTCGTTAAAAGTCTCGTCTGTCTCAGAAAAAAAGCATAAATTACATAAATCATTACTAAAATCACTTTTTCCTTGAGACTCTTAAAGGCTATCGGTCAATCCATCGTGAATTTTAGGAACTTCGTACAAAAAATCGTAAAAACGCACGAAAGTGTTTCATTTTAGACATAAACAGTAATCCCGAAGAGTGAGTTTATTCGTTTGGTCCGCAGCTGAAATTTCTGTTTTTCAAGAAGGAATGAGTAATATCCACCATTAAAACAACTTGCTATGTGATGCAGGACGCACACCTCAATCTTTCAATGGAGCAGTTCTTTTAGCTTCTCCCTATCCTCTTCAGGAAGTGTTCGATGATCCACTTTAAAAAGGGTCCAGACGGGTTCTTTTAGGATCCAATACCAGTCTTCACTGCTCTTTCTTTTGATTGGGTTGACAATGAAGACTGGACCGGCTGAAATGGATCGGCCCGATCGCAGTTTTCCAGCGACCCTCCGATATACGACTTTAAACACAAAAGGCTGATCCATCTTGGTCGCCTTCAGTACGGCAATCATTTTCTCCTTATCAGATTTGCCTGGCGAAAGTTCTATCTCGTAAAGTTTCTCTGACAAATCAGGTAACGCTTTGAGTACTTGAATTGTTTGTTGTGACTTGGCAAATCCATCAGTTGTCATAAGAATCAAAACTCCAATGATGAAATAGTGCAAGACGCGACTCCTTGCTGTTTGAATGTGGAAATACAAATGTCAATGCCATGGATTTCAGCCTGCGCATACTCATCGGACATCTTATTGCTAAACTTTGGCTTCTTTGATGTCCTCCCCAAGCTAAGATATTCTAAGAGTCGTTATCTTTTTCAAGCAATCCTAAATATGTGACTTCCAATTCTAATGGGGAGATCCATTGAGTTGGTTCTATATTCATGAGCTGCTTTATTTGATCAAATGCTTCAATTAAATTGGGAGGTAGCCGTTCAACTCTATCTGAAAAAGTGATCGTCAAAGGCGTTAATTCAGCAAAAAATCTCAAGCTAATTGAATTTTGATCCTCGTTCACAAAAGCTTCGATCCCGAAAGACCTGGCATCAAAAGGGTGATTGTACGGGGGAACCTCAGGTTGTCCGATAATCTCTATTTTTTCAAAAGAACCATCATAAGCCAAACTGAAGTTTAGCAGACAAGAAAATGTCGCTAAAGGCGCAATCACATTATTGACGGGGTTATCGCTTGCTTCGTAACTAATAATCAAATGTTCTCCCTCATCGTTTTGTGGGTCATAACATCTGTTAAAATCAAATAAGAAACTTTCAGTGATCTTCCTATCAATTCGCTCTTCATTGACGACATCGCTTAACTCGCTTTCACTCGCAGATGGAGCTCCACAAGAAACGATCAAGACAAGCAATAGTATCGATTGATGATAGAACATTCTTTGTGACCTCACGACTTGAATTAAATTCATGAAATACGTTGCACATTTAGACCGAGACAATCGTTTAGAGCAAGGAGGATGCCATCAATTTATACAATACATTGTAAGCGAATCATAAACCACCGCCTTACCCACGTCGGCTAAACAAGATAAATTCC
>CAZBDM010000403.1:0-4884 GCA_964490675.1 uncultured Oligoflexales bacterium | reverse complement strand
TCGGGGAAGCTATGGCTATGGTCAATTTATTGCCGTTTTCAGATGATCGCCTACAAAATAGAATACGACCCAGCAAACCCTAGCGAAGCATCAGAATTACAATTAAAAAACTACTCGTCAGCCTGGGCTGACCTCATGGCATTGCCTGTGATGCAAACTCTTTTCGGTCAAAAGAGCGTCTTCGATGCCATTGGTCCAATGCAAAACATCGGCGAGGCTTATGATGCAAATAGTGGAAAGTTGAAATTTAAACAACATGGAACAATCAGTTCTTCCAATCTTAAGGCGGCATTGGCAGAGGTGCGCAAAGCGGCAAAGGACAGTATTTCATATCTCGAAGGCATGGTCTCTTCTTTAGAAAGCCCACTAAAACGCATCGGTGGCCGTACACCGACTAGCAGAGCACAACATATTTTTGGCATATATGCTGGTCGTTTTCCTTCAGCAATTGGTACCTTACTAAATGCGAATCCAAACAACGCTGGTTTTCTTTGCCAAGGTCTCAAACAGGTCGCTTACCGCAATGAAATGGATGCGATTGGTTGGGGTTATTTAGGTGTCTTAACGGGAGGAGTGACTGCATTCATCGCCGCTCCCAGTGCCCTTGGTGCAGGGTTCTTTTCCTTGGCCAATCTTTACCGTGTCATGTCATTTGGACTCATGCTGAACACCCCCATGTTTGCTGATGCAACACTGGAAGCGAGTGCTGCCAATCAGTATTACGGTCAGCTTGCTGTACTGAATAAAACACTCTTAGATTTCGGCTTTGCAAGCGGCAACAGTAAAGAAATAGAAGAAGCCATGTCTCGATTAAATACAGCTTACCGGGACGCTTTGATTAACGGCGTTCTTGTCGTTGGTGAAACAGGCGCCATTTTTTCTATCATTTATAAATCGCTTGGTGATAGTAAGACGGTACAGAATTTACTTGCGGCTGTAGACGACGCTATCAACCGCATGAAAGCGGGAAAAGCTGGCGTCAAAAGTGCGGGGGATGTTTGTCAAGCAGGTTTAGGTCTCAGAAACTCCTGCTACCCCAATGCAAAAGCAGATTTGGATAGAGCAGCTAAATTTGCAAAACAGCCTGTAGAGCAGGGCAGAATCTTGATGTCAGCAGTTGATGGCAGCAAAAAAAATCTTGTAGAAATTTTTACTGCCAGAAGCGTCAAGCTTGAAATATACGACATGACATTGTCGACAAAAGAAATATCCGAAAATTTAATTAAAGCGCTAGGTTCCTTTGTTGCTTTTTTCAAAGGTGAGGTAGATGCTAACACAATGGAAAACATTCTGAATCAGGTCCGTAGGTTTACCAGCTATAACGATCATCCCCTGAGGTATTTTTCTCCCGACTCTTTCGCTCGAACCTCTAAGGAAAGGAATGGAATAGACTACGAAGTCTTTGAGGCTGGACAACTAAATGGCAACGGCGACTTCGCCTATTGGACTGTAACAGAAGAGACGAGAAAGGCAGCCGCAGCTAAATTTGCTGCAATGAAGGAAGCCTTGGCCGATGCGAATATTGATATCTCGGGTGGTTTGGGTCGAGAACTTAACATCACTTTAGATCAAGCCATTGAATCTATGGAGCATGCTCAAGGATGGGTTAAGCCATAAAAATCGGAAGTATCAAAATTGGCTAGTAAAACACTAGACTGTGTGATCCGACAACAATCTTTATCAGTTGAATTTCCGATGAACGGTGTCGCTATTCATCTTGAAGTATTGTGCCACCGCTGTGGTGATCAATAGTTGTGAAAGAATTTCTGCCGCACAATTTACAGTCGACTATCAAAACATTTTACAATGACAGCACCAAAGAAGCTCATAACCAATTGATATCACATGTATATTAAACGGTTTTAAACTTGCATTTAAGATGCTAAGCAAAGTCTTGGGTGACTGATCAAAGATGTAAACCAATAGCGAGATCCTCAATGAACCAGTTATTTTTAATCATTTCCCTATTATTCTTAAGTGTCTCTTGTGCGGGCGATGGAAAGCTCAGCCTGCTGCACTCCGGAGAGGAAGAATCGTCCACTGTATCCGGACACGATGACAGAGCGCTAGAAATTGGTGACGACTTTTACCTCGAATATGTCGGTATATGGGTACAGAGGGTGATCGCTACGAGTATAGACAAAGGTGAACCTACCTGGCTCAACCCTATTTTCACCAAAGAGACAGTTGACCTCTGTGAAGACACGGTGAAAAAAGATGACATAAAAAAGCTAACAGGCTTGGGCGTCTCAAAACAGGTCATTGACGACGCTGTCGCAGCCTTTAGAGCCTACTACGCGGCCCGTGAATACTGGCAACAAAATCCCCCTATTCTTCCTGACGAGCCGGGAGCACAAACAGCTGAGCCAACTGATCAGCAACAACCTCAAGAAGGAGCGCAACCAGAAGAAGTCCCTGATTTAGATGCGGCTACGCAAGCGATGAGTGATGCTAAGACAAAGATAGCTGAGATCATAAAAGACGAATTACAGATTAAATGGCAGAATCTTCCTTTTTTCAAAACCGTCTGCTCGTCACCAAATACCTAACTAAGAAAGTTACTGTGATGAAAACGATTGTCACTATCTTAGTGAGTTCATTTTTGATACTTTCTTGTGGTCACGAGACGTCCTCTTTATCGAGCGAAAGTACTCCCGAAGAACGACTTTCTTACAGTGAGCAATATCCTCATTGGCCAGCTAAAGGCACTTACCAGGCGACTTTAAGAGACGACGACACCAGTGCGGAAACAACGATTAATTTTGTCATTAGCTACGATGAAACGAGACAATTCGCTTCACTGAAATGGCGAAACCACGAGGAGATAAAAGCAGGTGGACCTTACACACTCTTTCACGATCAGGCACGTCAATCAGCTTTATATGTTAAAGAAGGAAAAATGCTGATCTATAAAACCAACCCACCAAAGCGCGAAATTCTGATGGTCGAAATCGCTATCGACGAACAAGGGAACTTTACCACTGGCGAAGGTTCTTATGAATATAACGGTGAACCGACAAAAAAATATCAAGTGATTAATATAACGAGAAAAGCCGACGCAGAATCATCTGCAGTCAGCCTTCAATAAAAGAAGCGATTAGAAGTACTCTAAGCAGATCGCAGGCTGGATGATTTCAGCTGTGTAGGAATGCTTAACTTTCTCTCCTTCTTCACGCCATCCAGAGGGAAGTGGCTCAGACTTATTGACTTTGACGATAGCTGTGCACTGAGTCGCAAGTGGCTCGTCATCTCTAGAGAAGGTTATTGTATAAGTAGCTTCTGCCAGCAAACCCTTCGGACACATCGGCGTCCAAATATACTCACCAGACGCGTCATTAACATCCACTTCGTTTAGTTGCGCATCTGAAACATTAAGTGCGGCAAGAGCCAAACGCTGCATATCGACCACTTGTTTTTCGATGTTAACCGGTTCTACTGTGCATGCTTGAGACTGAGCAGAAAAAACGGCACTAGAAAGCAACGCTGCTACGACAAAAATCATTCTTTTCATGGTTTTCCCCTTTTTTAGAATTATTTCTGAAAAAAGGTATAAACCTTTGTCCAAAATTAATCTAGTCAGCGAGCGACCATTCAGTAAGGAAATCGATCGGTTCAGCATAAAATGGCTGGCACCTTATTGACTGGTCATCCAGTTGCTGAGCTTTTGGGAAAACTAGTGAGACAAATAAAAAAGAGCCCGCTTGTAGGCTCTTTTCTCACAAAAAGCGAACCACATATGATTCACTTAAAGATTTTACAACTATTCATAAATTGGTTTAGCATATTGGCCTTCAGGGCAAGTTGGTGCTTCAGGTTGCTCCATTAATTCGACCACTTTTGATTTAACCTTTGCTTGATAGGTCTTGCCAGCGAAATCTAAATCAAGATCAACAGTAAACTCGTCACCAACTTTGCTCGGAGCCGCACCGTCGAAGTTAGCTTTTCCTAGTCCAGCCGCATCTGATTGATACATGATCATTAGACCAGAAGTAAAGTCACTGGCATCTGCTTTTTCGTTATCGGTGTTCTTTGGAAATCCTCCATCAAGGGCCTCGCCAGAGAAGGTGACCATCAGCATATTAGCTGCCTTGGGTTCTGTTTCTTCTGTTTCAGGAAGATCAGTACATTCTTCATAGTCTTTAATTTCTGTCGTAAAGCTTCTTTCATCAACAGCATAGTCCGTAATCATAATGGTGAAACTTTCTGAAACTGTTCCTGCAACCTCAGTTTTTGAATAGAGAGCGTAAGCAGACACGGCTTCAAAGTCACCATCAAGTTTTGAGTCTTCGCCTGTGATTTCTCCCATAGGCTCGATTCCAGTCGTTTCTCCACCAGTTTCTCCAGCTGTAGCATCACCAGTTTCATCACCTGTTTCTTCTGTTGAAGTAGCTGCTTCACTTTCAGGTGGATAGTTGTTTCTAATTTCTGTTTTAGATTCTCCACATGCCGTAAAGAAAAATGTCGCGATGAGTCCAAGTATGAAAGTATTCTCTATCTTCATTATTCCCCCAAAGTAATAATCTATGCCGTGCTTTAACCATTCCGCTAACACGACAGGTTGTGTGATTAGTGAGATTTGTTACTTATTAGGATCATGGTTCTTTTCGTCATTTTTTGCGCTTATCTTAAATTTTTATGGTTTTCACTGTCTTTTGATGCTGTTAGAGGGTTTGTTGTTTGGTTTCAAAAACCCTTGTGTGTCTATTAGGTTACACGTTTTTTAGGTCGTACTTTTAGATGTCCAACGACTCCTGTAGCTTATGGACATGACCTGAAAAAGATATTAAAGGATAGCTCAACATACATCAGTTGACGTCCTCCTCCAGCTAAAGCACTGACTTTTACCCATAAGTTGCATAACATGATGTTTTTAAATACAATTCC
>CAZBDM010000402.1:0-4903 GCA_964490675.1 uncultured Oligoflexales bacterium | reverse complement strand
ATGTTTGAGTTTTGCTTTGATGTCTTCCCAACTTGAGGCTTCGATAAACCGACAGTCACTCTTTGATTCGTTTGAAAACTCCGGAAGTTCTCCCTTATTAATCGAGTGAGCAGCGCCGACGATGTGTGATGCTGATGCTTGTCTAAAAACCTTTTCTAATTTAAAAGCGGGGACTTCACCAGAGTCAATAAGATCTCTTAAGACATTGCCAGGTCCAACTGAAGGCAGCTGGTCGGTATCACCGATCATGATCAGCTGCGAGCTTTTTGGTACCGCTTCAAAAAGTTGACTCGCCAGTCTGATATCAAGCATCGAGGCTTCGTCGATGACAATGACCTGGTAAGTCAAAGGGTTTGTCTCATTGCGTAAGAAACCGTGCTCCGACGGAGCCCACTCCAGCAGTCTATGAATGGTCTTTGCAGGCTGGCCGGTGACTTCTGAAAGTCTCTGAGCGGCTCGGCCTGTTGGTGCGGCTAGACAAACAGAACGCCCCATAGCGTGAAACAGCTGGATGATAGTATTGGCTGTTGTTGTCTTACCAACACCTGGTCCTCCGGTAAGAATAAAGATCTTGTTGGTGGCCGCCATTTTTACCGCTTTTAGTTGATCTTCACTCAGGGGAAAAGCCGTCTTTTCGCTGAATTTTCCCAACCAGCTTTCGAGTCTTGCGACAAAACCTGGATCGTCAGGTTGGGGAGCAGAGAAACAAGAGCCGAGGTTTTCAATCAGATGATAAGCTGCATTTGATTCGGCAAGCAACAGCTCAGCGCGATAAAAGACCCGACTATCGAAGCCATTCTGGTCGGTCACTTGTTCGGCAGCAATAAAATTAGTCGTGATCAGTTGCTCGAGGCAATGATCGAGATGCTCACTCAGGCTTTCATCATCAAGAGCGAGAAGACTGGTCAAACGATGAAACAGTTGATCAAAAGTCAAAAAGCAGTGACCAGCATCTTCTGCTGACTGCAATTGAAAAAGAATGGCAGCTTTAATCCGTTGTGGCGAATTTGCAGCAATGCCGACAGACTGTGCGATTTTATCGGCGGTTAAAAATCCAACACCGTGGATATCGATAGCCAGCACATAGGGGTCTTCGGAGACGATATCTACCGCTGCATCGCCATAGGTTTTGAGAATTTTTTGAGCGAGGCTGGCAGTGATCCCGTGAGAATTAAGAAAGATCGAGACTTCCGCACTGGCTCTTTGGGCACGCCAGGCATCGATAATTTGCTCGACCTTCTTCTTTCCCAGTTTGGCTACTTCGTAGAGGCGGTCCGGGTTGTGGTCCAGAATGTCTAGGGTTTGGTCGCCAAACTTTGCCACGATACGCTCGGCAGTCTTAGCTCCGACGCCTTTTATGACACCCGATGCAAGGTATTTTTCGATGGCACGGCTACTGGTGGGACGAATCTCTTCTGCGCTCTGAAACTTAAACTGTCGTCCGTAGGTCGGGTGGTTTACCCACTGACCAATAAATGCAAAAGTCTCTCCCGGGTGGACGGCGGCGATGCTGCCGGTTGCGGTGATCGTAGAATTATCATCACAGTTACGGCCCTTCAGAACGGTCCACCCGTTGTCCTTATTGTGATAAGTCACATTTTCGACTTCGACTTTAACCCTTTGATCGCTTACTTGTTGGGTCACCTCTTCCTTGGCCTCTCTCTCAAAACGCGGTTGCAATCGAGCTAGTATATAGGTTGGAATGCCTATCAAACAGTGATTTTTACCGTTTTGGCAGCTTTAATCTATAAGAAATGAATGGACATATCGTTTTGAAATTTCTATGAAAATAGCTGCTCTCTTAATTCTATGCTCTTCTCACCGACTAACTATTTTAAGTTTTTGTTAAATATTTCATGACACTAACAGTTAGACAAGAAAGGAAAAAAGACACTCGGTCATCAATACACTTTCTCAAAAGGGGGTTATATGCAAATTCTCTTCAACTTTAAAAAGATGGAATCATCCCTCGCGCTACAAAGCGTTGCGGATCAAAAGATAAGAGAAAGGATCGAAAGATTTTCCACCAAACCAATCGTCACGATTCTAACATTTTCAACCTCGAGGCATCGTCATAAAGTCCAATGTTCCGTCAAAGGCGGTGACGGATTTAACTTTCAAGTAGAAGCGGTCAGCAACGACATGTACGCGTCTCTTGATTTACTAGCAGAAAAGTTAGAAGCGCAACTTAGACGCAGAAAAGAACGTTTGAAAAATCATCGCAATGAAAATGTGACGAGAAGGCTTAAGCTCGTTAAGCCGCAAGATGAATTTGACTGTGACAGTATCCCCGTGGATGCTGAGGACTTATTGAAATATGAAAGGGCAAGAATTAAGGTTTCTAACGGATAAAAGCGAAATATACCAACAATATTCGGGCCTGCTTAAGCAGGCCTTTTGTTTAAGAGCGGAAAAGCTCACCCATTTTTTTACCGAGAATCAACGATGCACCCAGGATGCAAGCAGTTAAGATGAGCATGGCTATCATACCGAGAGCGCTGGCAACGAGTTCACCACTACCGTGTTCCAAAAACAGTGCATAAATTGCTTTAGTAATTGGATAATACTCATTTTTCATAGCTAGAATGAGAGAATCAGAGACATCTAACATTGCGTAGGCGAAGCAAAGTAGGCCACCAGCGATGAGGTTAGCCATCACTAAGGGGATCGTAATCTTGCGCAAGGTGTGGAATCTTGAAGCCCCGAAAGTCGTCGACGCTTCTTCAAGGCTTTTACTGGTTTGTTGCAGGCCAGCTGATGCCGATCGTACCATATAGGGAAGCCTTCTTATGGCGTAGGCTATGACGAGAAGAGGCACTGGATTGAGCAGTGGATCAAGCGGCGTGTCGGTGTAAGTGACCACATATCCGAAAGCTAAAACTATTCCCGGCAGGGCCAGTGGGATCATAACGAGGGCGTCTAACCAATGGGAGAAAGGAATCAGCTTTCTTGTCACTACGTAAGCCACCATGATTCCTAGAAATAAGTCGAGTAGAGTTGAAAGACTAGCAAAGAGAATACTATTTTTGATGCCGATAAACGATAAATCCGTTGAGAACACTTGCTCGTAGTATTTGAGGGTATAATGCTCAGGCATCACCGTCATAAACCATTTATCACTAATACTGGTTATCAAAACGGTAAAATGTGGAATGAGCGCAATCACTACGGTTCCGATGATCATGGGATAGATAAAAAAGTAAGAAAACTTAGAGGCTTTTTTAACACTGCTTGTCACGTGTCCTTTCGCCATCATTTCGTACTTGGTGTTACCAAACATCATCTTTGAGGCTAGAAATAAGGCGACGGTCATACAAATCACGATGAACACCAGGGCGTAACCGACGGGGTTTTCGTTGACATCTGTGACCATATTGAAAATTTTCACCGGCATAGCATCATGGAATCCAACCAGAAGCGGAACCCCTAGGTCAGTTAAAGCCCAGATGAAAACAATGATGGCACCGGCGAAATATCCTGGGCGTGCAAGAGGCCAAACAATATCAACATACTGCCGCCACTTGGGAACTCCTAAGGTCACAGCCATTTCTTCGACACTAGGGTCTACATTGGCCAATGCGGCGCTTAAATTAAGATACATAATGGGATAAAGGTGGAGGACTTCCAAAAGAACGACCACCCAAAAAAGATTTTCGTCACCCATCCAGTTGATCGGCGTATCGATAATACCCATATCCATGAGGAAAAGGTTGACCGATCCTCTTTTGGCGAAAAACTTTTGGACGCCGATTGCCCCGACAAAAGGAGGCATGACCATGGGCACAAGAAGTAGACCAAGAAGAAAACCTTTGCCGGGAAAGTCAAGTTTTGCACCAATCATCGCAAGAGGCAGGCTCAGTAAGGTGCAAAAGAAAGTCGTCGCAAGACCGATATTTAGACTGTTCCAGATCGATCGCATCTGGAGTTCGTTATTGAAAAGTAGTTTAAAGAAGTCAAAGGTTAGGGTTTCACCGTTGTAAAACGCTTTCACGACGATAATAGAGACCGGCAGTACCAAGAAGAAAAAGAGTAATGCGAGCGTGGCTACAACAGTTCCGTAACCAAATAGGTTGGCGAAAAGTCTCGATTTAGATGAAGTTTGGTCTACCTGTGGAACCGTCGAGGCAACTGCTGTTGAATTCATGATTAAGTCCCCGGTCCTAAGTCAACTTCAGGTGGTAAGGCCAAAACATCGTCGGGGTGCACCGAACAAGCGATCTCATCACCTTCGTTCAGATCGATCATGGGTGGGTGAAAGAGATTTACCTTGATGGGCCTGTGCGGCTCGTAAGAAAGCTTGATTTGTTCTGATTCGCCGAGATAAGTGAGGTGCTCTAATTTAGATTTAAAAAAGTTTCTGTCACTAAGATCTGTGTTGCCAGAAACTGAAACGGAATCAATGCTGATTGCTTCGGGTCTGATAGACAGGCAAACGTCATCTCCCTGATTAAACTTATCGCCTAGTTTTCCAGCTTTGAGCGCACCAAGAGAAGTTTTAACAACAGCGCCATTCCCGTTTAGTTCGGTAATCTTACCCGATATGAGATTGGTCTCACCGATAAAACCAGCAAGAAATGGTGATTTAGGATTATGGTAGAGATCGCGCGGTGTACCGGTTTGTATTTCGACGCCTGCATGCATCACGGTAATATGAGTACCCATTGACAAGGATTCTTTTTGATCGTGGGTAACGTAGATTGTTGTGATTCCTGTTTGTTTGTGAATACGGGAAATATTATCGCGCATTTCCAGACGTAACTTAGCGTCTAAGTTTGAAAGCGGTTCGTCAAGGAGAAGAACATTGGGTCGAATCGCTAAAGCGCGAGCCAGGGCAACTCTTTGCTGTTGCCCGCCAGACAATTGACCCGGCAGGCGGTGGCTAAAGTTTGCCAGCTGAGTGAAA
>CAZBDM010000401.1:0-4906 GCA_964490675.1 uncultured Oligoflexales bacterium | reverse complement strand
ATATGGTCGCTGTAATACACATCATCAGCGCACTTTTCTTTGGAGTTAATGCTTAATAGTGAAACAAGTCGCGTATCATACTGCCTTTTTCATCGTTGCTTTGTTCCTGCAAACAACAATGATTAATGCAGCAGATTATCACGGTCGCGCGACAACAGGCGGGTTTATTTCAAAAGAGAAGTTTACCGAACCTTCAGCGGGATCTGACACTAATGATGTCGCAGTAATGTCAAACCGCTTTTATCTAAACGTATCAAATATTGGCAAAAAAAAATGGGGTCTAATCTTAGACGCCCGCGACAAACTTGACTATTTCGACAAACTCGACAAAGAGCGTCTTACCTTAACACAAAAAAACGAATTCCAACTCAGACAGCTTGCTGCGAAATACCCTAACTACGAAGGTAAATTTTATGCCAGTGCTGGGCGGTTTCAAGCTTTTGATACTGGAGCGGTTTATGTCGACGGTCTAGAAGCTGGCTACCGGGTTAAACCAACTTTAAAATTGGGAGCATTTGGCGGTTTTAACCCAGCAAGAGAAGGAGTCAGTTACCTGCAGTTTAACTCTGATTCTAATATTTTTGGAGGCTTCGGCATCTATGAAAACCGCAGCCGCAAGTGGTCACGTTACACTTACACATCGAATGCCATCATCGTCATTCCAGCTTCATCGTCAACCACCGAAGAAGACACCACAACAACTGCGACCGAGACCACGGAAACCGAAGAAACGGCAACCGACGATGAAAATATTTATGTTGAGGGCGCAGCGATCCAGGAACGTACCTATTTTTACAATAATTCAGTTATCCAATGGAACAGAAACCTCAGGTTTATGTCTCTTCTAACTTATGATATTGCCCCCAAAAGTCAGCTTCAAAGTTTATGGGTGTCAATCTTTTTTCGCATCATTAAACGTCTCAACATGACTATCTCCGCACAACGCATCACGGCAATTGAATATGCTAGACAACAAGACCTCAGAGAGGAACTAAAGCCTAGTCAGTATGATGAAATCAAAGTTGGTCTCAACTACCGGGTTAATCGTAACGTATCTGCAATTTTTAAAGCCTCCCAAGGGAGCCGAAGTACAGATGAATTGACAAGAACCGATGTATCTGCTGGTGTAAGAGTTTCTCGACTGATCAATAGACGATTTGCTGCTTCACTATTTGCCGGACAAAGGGCAAATTTTAATAGCGATGATACCTACTTCAGGCTAGGAACGGGGTACTACTCTAACAAATTTGAAGTAACTCTCGATCAAGAGTTGGGATCGGAAAAGTATGAAGATGGGACCGAGCGGAATCCAAAAATCACAGAATTAAACACGAGTGTTTTCTTTTCTAAAAGATTTTTTGGTACGATCGGAGCTCAGTATCTTAGTGACGAAGTGGTTACAATTACAAGCGCACTCCTCCGTTTAAGTTATCGATTTGGCAACCGAGAGATAGCACCGATTCGCGATGGCGCCCCACCAAGAGGGAGGATTTGATGAGACGATTATCAATTTTCCTCATTCTACTGGCAGCAATCTCTACGCAGTTAGCCCAGGGTCAGTCGAAAAAGAAAAACCTCACAAAAGAGGAAAAGCAAGGACTTCTAAACAAGCTTCTTGCTCCTGGTCCCTTAATGATAGGCCACCAAAACCTCGAACATAAGGACTGTTTGAAGTGTCACGTTGCCGGAGCTGGTCTTTCTGATCAAAAATGCCTTGACTGCCATAAAGAAATAAAACGGTCGGTTGCCAAAGGCAATACTTTCCATGCTATGCACAAAAAGAAGTGTTATCAGTGTCATACAGACCACAAAGGACGAAGTCATGATACGACCATTGTGAATCAAAAAACATTTAATCACAACCTCACTGGTTACAAACTAGAAGGCAAACATTCAGGTGTAAAATGCGCCGAGTGTCACACAAGAAAGAGAACAGGCAAGCCTATCCGCTCCTCTGGTATCCGTTACTTCGATACTTCGCGTAGTTGTAATAGCTGTCATATGAAGGACGATATCCATTATTTTAAAGGTAAATGGGCCAAAAAAGACTGTGGAAGCTGTCACAATGTTTACGGCTGGGACAAGACGACAAAGTTCGATCATGGTCGTGAGACTGGATATTATTTAAAAGGTAATCATGCCCGCTTAAGTTGTAACAAATGTCATGCACCAAATGGTAAGAAAAGCGCACGCTATGATTGGCCGATAAGAACGAAACAATGCTTATCTTGTCACAAAGACATACATGGTCAAAACCTAAGTCCGAAGTTTCAAGGTGGCTCTTGTGATAAATGTCATAATCAAAACAAATGGTCGATCCCACAGTTTGATCACTCTATCACAGGATATCCCCTTAAAGGTGCACACGCTAAGATTAAATGTACCGATTGCCACGTTCAATCAAAGCCTAATCTCAAGCCAAAAGACTTCAAATACAGAGGTTTGGATAAACAATGTGCCAGCTGTCACGATGATTATCACTCGTTTGATAGCCACCGTTCCAAACGTTACGGTAGCCTTCTTGAATGCCAGCATTGTCATAATGAATCATTTTGGAACCAAAGTATCGACTTTAATCATAATTACGACACAAGATGGGATATCACAGGTAAGCATAAGACAAACAAGTGTTTTGACTGCCACGTCCCAAGAACGAAACAAAGAGTACGTGGTGACAACAATAAAATCCGTCCAAAACAAAGACTTTATCATTGGCCTCTCCTAACAACGAAAACCTGCGAAAATTGTCACAAGAACCCCCATACGAAAGTCTTCTCGAAAAAGCTATTGAGAAAAAAATGCACTGAATGTCACGTAACCGATGGTTGGTATGTGTTTAGAAACGCCAAAAAAGGCTTTGATCACGATGCGACAAGATTCCCATTGACCGGCAAGCATAGAAAAGTTGACTGCGACGAATGTCACCTAATCAACAAAAAACAGGTCTTCCGCTTTCCTAATGCTGAGAAAAAGTTCTGTATCAATTGTCATAAAAATGTTCATAAGAAACAATTCCACCCTAAGTTTTATAACAAGGCTTGTATAGAGTGTCATACAACAAACGATTTCAAAAGACTGAAGACTTTCAACCATAGTAAAACCCGCTTCCCACTGATTGGACGTCACAAAGAAGTGGAACAGAAATGCGGCAAATGTCACATAAAGACAAAAAATCTACTACCGACAAAACCGCCAAGAAGAGCGCTTAAATTTAAGTTTGACAACTATAAGAAAGATTTCTGCACGGAGTGCCATCGCAGTCCTCATAAAAATCAATTCCGTGAGAAGTTCTACGAAGCGAAATGTACTCTTTGTCATACTAACAAAAACTTCACGAAGCGAAAGGCCTTTAACCATAACTTGACCCGATTTGAATTACGTTACAAGCACAAAAAAGTCAAGTGTGATGAGTGTCACATAAAAACGAAAGCCATACTTTCCAGAAAACCACTCAAACGCAAATCAAAATTTGTATGGAAAAACCTCAAGACTGAAGACTGTAAATTATGTCACGAAGACGTTCATAATGGCGAACTTGGTCCACGGTGTTCAGAATGCCATACTGAGAAAGGGTTTGAAATCACGAGAGACTTCCATCGTAACTTCAATCTCTCGGGAGTTCACTTTACTCTCCAATGCGCCGAATGCCATATCGACAACCGCCGGCTTGGGGGAATGAGTGAACAATGTCAAGTCTGTCACTTAAAAGACGACGTTCATAATATGACCTTACCTAACTGCCAAGAGTGTCATAGGCAGCACTTTTGGGAAATCACAGCGTTTCGTCACTCTATGAGTAATTTCCCACTACGTGGAGCCCATCGCGTGTTAACCTGTGCGAGTTGTCATGCCGACGGAATTTATCAAGGCAAACCTAGTGAGTGTATCGATTGTCACACGTCAGACTTGGCGGAAGCGCAAGCGAGAATACCATCTCATACGGGACCGAACTTTATTCAATGTGAACAGTGTCACAATCAGTTTATCTTTGAAGATGCGACCAGAACGGAATAACTTCTGATGGGATGCGAGCCGCTACTACGACTCGCAAAGTCTGATTATCTTGATGGGCCATCACTGGGTGTAGGACTGTTCGGTTCACGCGGTATATAAATTCTCTCTCCGTTCGTCGTATAGTAGTCGTTACGATTTCTTTCAGCTTTGCTTGCAATCGACTCATTTAAAACTTCAAGTTCTGTTGAATTATTAAAGACAACATTTCGGATTGAGCGGTGATAACGCCTTGGATAATACCAACCATACTCTGGTTTCGGACTTTCTTCAAAATACTGTTCACAATAAGCTGTTGATTTGTATCCGAGTAAGTTATCAGCTTGATCGTAAATCGCGTAAGAGCTTCGCCACATTATTGATTGACAACCCTCTTCATAGTACAGCTTTCCATTGGCATCTCTTTCCTCTGAGAAAAAGTTCTTTAGGCGATCCTCAATGGCAACTTGAGCTTCAGTTGTGACTGATCTGGAAAGTTGATTATAGCCGTATTCTCCATAGTTACTGTGGCCTGGCTGCATCAATAGCTCAACAATTTCCCCCGTAGTCATCGATGAAATATCAAGCGCGACTGGTCTATAAGATTCCCCAAAAATCTGACATTCGATTTCATAAGCAGGACGGTAGTTATTTGCCCCTATATAACCGGGTGTCCAAGAAATTCTCCCTTTGTCTCCTTCAACATGTAAAACAAATCCACCACCATCTTCTAACGAGCTACCAACGACCCATTCATTGGCACTTCCAAATCCCGTCGTCTGAGGGCGTGTAAAGTGATCACTTCCAACATAGTTATCATCCTTTGCTGGCCTCAATTGAGCTTAAATACCCGGACTTTTCCATGCTTCGTTTTCAGGATTTGTTTGTCTGACCTCAAGAATGATTGAATCAGACC
>CAZBDM010000400.1:0-4907 GCA_964490675.1 uncultured Oligoflexales bacterium | reverse complement strand
ATCTCAAAGGTTTGATTGGATTGCAGGTGTTTTTTTATGAGAAATCCGGGCTAACCATTTAAAACAATACAATAAAGCTGGAATTTCTAACAGTTCGTCAAATTTCTCCGAATGAAAAGACATCAAAACATTGGAGAAACTCATATGATCACGTTAAAAACCAGCTTGGTTTTTTTTACTTATGCTTGTGCCCTTTTCTCTGCACGCAAAAACAGCCTCTAAGAAAAAAACGCTTCAAGAAAAATTTTTGTCTAGTGAAAGAACTGTTTCGTTAAAAAAGTCTGACAATAAAACTTCGATTGACTTTGGCGAGGAAAACATCAGTGCCACTCATAAGATCCCAGGAATTACGCTTATTGAGCAGGCGAGATCAAACAACGAATACAGCTTTGTAAAAATCAGAATGCAGTGGCATTCAGAGATGAATGCTTCAGCCAATAGTTTAGAGAATAAATAACGAGTCGTTTTTCTTATTGGACTCTATTGTCGCCGAGGAAAAAAGAGCAGGCCATCAAGCTGAAAATGGCTGATGACCTCAAGATAGCTAGGCAATGACATCACTTAGCTAAGACTACAGCCTTCTGGATTGTATTCGATCTTTATATTTTCATTAACAATGATTTCTTTACCATTCGAATCAAAATTGACGACAAATGTCGATACTTCATTGCCGTCTTTGTCAAAGACCGTTCCTGAAACCTTTCCACTTTCCGCGCGACAGACTTTGAAGATACCACGCTTATTGTAGACGACATCCTCAAAGACCGCTTGAACATATCCACCATCTTTGAGGTCAGACTGAAAGGTGCCAGATCTAATCGTCCTTGATACCCAGTTAAGGTCACTATCGCGCTTAACTTCGATTTTAAGTGGGGTATTTTCTAGGCTTTTGACGTTGATCGAATACTCTTGACTGGTTCCATTAAATCTTTTGACCGTATGATTTCTTGTCACATCACTGGTCACTGTTTTTGCGATAATATAGTGATCCGACTCTTGCGTAATACTATCGATGTTAAACGAACGACTCCCTTCTCCTTCTTTGATCGTGAACGAAAAGCTGCGCTCTTGATCTTTGATGCCCTTAGTCTCATTGGAACGAAGCGTCTTTCTTTCTCTTGTTCCAGAAAACTCAACAGCAAGATTGACTCCTTCCATGTTTAAGATCGGCACTTTTGCGAAAGAAGTGTTCAAGCATTCAATGGTCGAGTCAGATTTGGTCCAAGTTCTGACGAGCTTTGTTTGTCTTTTCCAGGTGAATGACCAATCCCAACTCAAGATAGATCCAGTAATCGGTCCCCCAGCAAAATTTCTTTCAATTGTAACCACCGCGCCTTTGCCATCTTCACTGGCTTCACAACCTCTTTTGATACCGATTGTAATACCTTCGTTAGAATCGTCTTCTTGCGCCAGGCTAGCCCCTTCAGACCCCTGCGCATCATCGGCAGCCAACGAAATAGCTTCATCAATCTGAGCTGTGATGACTTCAGCAAGCGTATCGTCATCATCTTTTAGGTTTTCAGCTGATTCTAGAGACGTCTCCGCATTCGTTTCTGTCGCTTGAGACTTGTCCTTTTCTGCGTCATCTTCTTCGGCCTTTCCGCAAGAGAAAACTAGCAATGATAGAATCAAGGCCACGAGATTTTTAAGTGCCATAGTTACGCTCCCTGCCACAAACGGCTAAAAAATTGCTGTGATCTAAGTCATATTTTGCAGCAAAAGGCTGGCTGATTCCACTTTCTTCGAAAAGCTAAATTAGAACCATTGCCGGACAGCTATTTCGGCCGATACGGATTGGAAGAGTCAAAGTATTGAAAGGCTTCGTCAATTTGCTTTTTCTCTTCTTCAATAAAGCGATTAATCGCCTTTTTAAAGGCTGGATGAGCAATGTAGTGGGCGCTATAGTTAAGACTGGGTAAAAAGCCGCGCTGAATTTTGTGCTGGCCTTGCGCACCAGCCTCAAAAATTTTGATACCCTGCTCAATAGCAAACTCGATCGTTTGGTAATAACACAATTCAAAATGCAGACAAGGAAACTCACCGTCGGCCCCCCAGTAACGCCCGTAGAGTTTATCTTTTTTGTAGAAGTTAAGAGTACCCGCAACGCATTTAGCTTCATCAAAAGCAAGGCAGAGCAAAATCTTTTCTTTCATCTCTGAAAAAATATAATCAAAGAAATCTCGATTAAGGTAGGCATAACTATAGCGCTTATCAATCGTAGAAAGGTAAAAGCCAAACATCTTATCAACAAGGTCTGGCTCAAAAGACTGCTGATAAAGACGTTTAAGTTGAAGTCCAGATTCTGCGACTTTTTTTCTTTCCCGTCTGATTTCTTTGGCTCTCTTACCCTTTAAAGCTTCGAGAAAGCGATCGAAGTGCGAATAACTTTGGTTTTGCCAGTGATACTGAAAACTATGCCGTATTTGGTACTCGGTATTGCTGAAGAGATCTTTTTCTTCTTCTTTGATGAAGAGAAAGTGGCTAGAAGACCCTTTAAAGTCTTTTAATACCTGATCGGCTGCGTTGATGAGAAGCGATGCAAGAAGAGTTTTATCCTCGCCCGTTTTAATGAGAAATGTCGAACCAGTCGCTGGTGTGAAAGGTATGGCGCTGGAGAGCTTCGGGTAATAGTTTAGACCATAAGATTGATAGGTACGAGCCCACTCCCAATCAAAAATATACTCGCCATAACTGTGAGTTTTAACAAAAAGATAAGTTGCTGCAACGAGCTCGTCGTCATTGAAAATACCCACATAAACCGGAATCCAACCTGAGGTCTCTCCGACACATGACGTTTCCTCAAGTCCTTTGAAAAATTGGTATTCGTGGAACGGAAAATTGTCATCAACGAGAGCTTGCCACTGCTGCTCTTTTAACTGGTTAATCGATGAAAAGATCTTTACTTCCATTAGATTGAGAGGTTAAGCTTCTCTGTAAGCTTTTGCGAGAAAAAAACGACCAACAATTTGGCTTTTTGGCAAAATTCCACGATTTATTCAATCATATCTCTGTAGGACATTATCATGGCTATCAGTGTTTTTGACATGTTTTCAATCGGTATAGGTCCATCTAGCTCTCACACCGTCGGACCGATGCGCGCAGCATATCAATTTGCCCAACGGATAAAAGCAGAAAATATGCTTGACATCACCCGCTCCATTATCGTCGAACTCTATGGTTCACTCGGCCTGACCGGTAAAGGTCATGGTGCCGATCTGGCGATCATTTTAGGTCTCGAAGGCTGGTTGCCTGAAACAGTCGACATTCCCGCCGCAAAAAAACGCTTCTTAGAAATCGAAGAGACCTCAACACTAAAAGTACTTGGTGAAAAAGAAATCACCTTTGTCGAACGCCGTGATATTAAATACCACAACCGCCGCTCTCTCCCCCGTCATCCAAACGGCATGCAGTTTTGTGCACTCGATGAGAGAGAGGAGTTTTTGATCGGTCGAACATACTATTCCGTCGGTGGTGGATTTGTTATTGGAGAGGATCCAAACCAAGAACAACAAGTTTTTACCGACGAAACATCGATTAAATTTCCGTTCGAAACTTGCGAAGAACTCCTTAACCACTGTCATACAGAAGGTTGTAGTGTTAGTGCGATTATGATGGCAAACGAGAGATCCTGGCGCAGTGATGAAGAAATCAATAACCAACTGCTTAATATCTGGCGAGTGATGCAGGAATGTATCGATAAAGGTTGTGACACAGAAGGTATCCTGCCAGGCAGCCTGAAAGTCCGCCGTCGTGCCCCCCAGCTGCACCGGCGCCTGAAAATGTCGAAAGATATTCAAAACGATCCATTTAATGTTCTCGATCTTATCAACTGCTACGCTCTCGCTGTCAGTGAAGAAAACGCAGCCGGCGGCAAAGTCGTGACGGCACCAACAAATGGCGCTGCGGGTATCATTCCTGCCGTACTCAAATACTACCAACTCACTTCTGATCATATGGACGAGGACGATGTCATCAGATTCCTTTTGACTGCTGGAGCGATCGGTGTTCTCTATAAGGAAAATGCCTCCATCTCAGGAGCGGAGGTCGGATGTCAGGGAGAAGTCGGTGTCGCCTGTTCAATGGCTGCTGCAGGCTTGGCTGAGGTCATGGGCGGCACTCCTGAGCAGGTTGAGAACGCTGCTGAAATAGCTATCGAGCATAACCTCGGGTTAACCTGCGATCCTGTCGGTGGGCTTGTTCAGGTACCTTGTATAGAAAGAAATGCCATGGGTGCTGTTAAAGCGATTAATGCTGCTCGTCTTGCCCTGCAAGGAGATGGCAGCCATAAGGTGTCCCTTGACCGCGCTATAGCAACGATGCAGCAAACCGGCGCTGATATGATGAAGAAGTATAAAGAGACGTCAAGAGGCGGACTCGCGGTTAACGTCGTCGAATGTTGAGTTCTTAGTAATCATCATAACTCAATAGGCGCACTGCATGCGCCTTGACTTGTTCTGGAGTCAGTTCTTTGTCGTAAAGCGAGAAAGCTCCCAGCTCTGCATCAAAACCCTGATCTACTTGGTCAGCTTGCCAACCGAGGCGCAAGGTAAATGTTTCTGCGAAGAAAAAGTTCGCGAGAGACATCATACGGCTCATCATTGATTCAATCATATTTTTTCGGTTTTCGAACTCTTTGTCACCGTTGATGTACATTGCAATAGTGTTATCTGACTGCCAATTGACTGTAAATATATAACGCTCTCCCATGACAAATCCTTGCCACAGTCCGACTGTTTCTCCCTGCAAGATCAGTTCAACATCGAATTGTCCTGAATTGACCGAAGGAACAGCCAATAACTCATAAGCGGGCTCCGAACTAGACTTAAACATACTTAAAATAGGGGAACTTTCTTGGAGCTCACCCTTCATAACAAGACCTAGCTCAAGGGAAAGGTATTTGTAAGTAC
>CAZBDM010000399.1:3191-4940 GCA_964490675.1 uncultured Oligoflexales bacterium | reverse complement strand
ATAGTGAGATCAATGATTATACGGCTGATGGCCTAAGGCGACCAGAAGGCTGGCGAAACCACGGTCTCAACATGCAAGCGGGCGAAGGTGACATATGGTGGAAGATTTATCTGATTTTTTTAAGAAGAGATTTTCCGGAGGCGCTTTCTCAGTTTTTAGAATTATTAGTTGAAATAGAGCCTGTCGACCGCATGAAATTTTATCGACTTTACGGAGAAATAGGAAAGCTATACCCTTTTGAAGGCATCGACAATCCGAACATGCATCACTCTGTCATCAATAGCGTTGTTCGGGCTCTTCTTTCAGAGGATTTTGAGCGCCCTGCAAACCCACAAGTAATGGTCGATGTTTTCAACGGTGCCGTAGCATTCAAAGAACTACAGTTAAGCTGGGATCATGGAAGGCATGATACAATCACATATCAACTCGCAAAAATTTTAGAGCAAGCCGTTCTTTACTTTAGTGATACGAATGAGCCTCACTTAGCACGGAGTTTTCAAACGCGCTTAGACAGACTTCAGCCGTCTCTGAGCTCTGCAGTAGACGCTGGCGTTGTCGATCTATTGAGTAAAAGACTCATACTAGAACCTCTCGACACACTCATTCAAGCTGCGGTTAATGATGAGCAATTAATGCAAACCTCCACCTCTCTTGATCAAACAACGATACACTACCACAGATCAACAAGACAGATTGCAGATCAAGCGATCGCAGTCATTGTTGCTGAAATCTTCGGTCCTAGTGATCCCGTCAGATTATACATGGCTAGCATCATCGGTATTGTCAAAAGCCGAGGGATGAGTTTACTGATTAATTCTTCTGATAGCCAAGAGATTCTATTATCTATGGGGCCTGAAAGAGGATTAGGGGTAGAAATAGGTATTCAAGGAGGTTCAATACTCATTGCACCAAACCATGAATTAGCCGCTAGGAACCGAGTCGCATTATCAAGAACAAGAACCCAACCACCAGCTTACTCTCATCCAGGGAAGCGATGTGAATTAAGAGTCGTCAAGTAATCACCTACGACTGGGGACATTTAATCGGAAAGAACCCGGGAGTGTCTTTATCAGCTTTTGTCTTCGGTGTATTGTCGACCAAAAACTTACCGATGTTGAGCAAATGAGCCATAAAGACCTTAGTGTATTCTGTCATTTCTGAAGCTTTCGCTTTGGTCGTTATTTCATGAACGGCGATATCTTTACTGAAGATCTTCAGATCTACTGGAGTCGGTTGATCTTTAAGACTAGAAAGCGTTGAGAGCACATGGCACTTCCATTCCGTATCTTGATTGACGGTAAAGCCTGCTGACGAACCACTTCCTAACCTTGTTCCTCGGCAACCAGCTTTCGCTGCTCGTTTGGTATTGGATCTTTCGTCAAGATAAGCTTCTCCTACTAAGCGGCAGATCCGGTAATTTAAAGAATCTGCGATTTCTGCTGCTTGCACCTCACTCGGAAACTCCTGACTGCAGCGTTTAACTTTACAAAAGCCTAAATAAGACTCAAGTTGCGCTTGCAGCTGACCAGCTCGTTCTTGGCCATCTGAAGAGGATGCATCTAACCCTTCCCGTGCAAGGATTTCTTCGATCTTTAAGGGGATTTTGACTTTAAACTTTGCGATGCACTCTTGTTCAGGCAAATCACGCAAAGTGATATCAGTCTTTTCAATCGAGCCATCTTGATTTTGCTTCCAAACTTTGCCGAGGCCAAGTGAGGCCCTAGAAGATTCTATACCCCGGTAAATTCC
>CAZBDM010000399.1:0-3181 GCA_964490675.1 uncultured Oligoflexales bacterium | reverse complement strand
GGCTGTTTGGTAAGCACTATCCATAAGAAGCTTAATAAAGTCGATCGGAGCCCAGTAAGGAAAGATCGGCTTATTTGAAGCACCATAAAAGCAGTAGGCTGGCATCGATTCATCGACACTTGGCTTAGCCAGCGCTTTCGAAATAATCCCTTCTATCGTCGGATTCGTATCATCACCAATGATTGCTGCAAGTTCCTTATCGATATCGCTTTCACTTATATCTTGCGATGACATCATGTCGCCAAGAGAGCGCCTGTCCATTCGTAACGTCAGCGAATCACCTTCCTTAGCAGCAGCAATGCTTGCATCAAAAGCAGCGGTTCCGCTTTCTTGTTGAGCGACAGGTTTGCATGAAATGACGTCAAAGATGACCAACATCAGTGTGTAGAAAGCAAATTTATTCATTAATTTTCCTCTAAGGTTTTACCACTTTTCGGAGAACAGATGAAAGATCCTGAGCCATTTTTGGGTGCTCATAACGAGCGTTACGTAATTATGTGCGTAAACATCAAGGATTCCTCCTTTTATCCAGACAAATCAATCATTTAAAGAATCAGTAACTGGCAGCTCAACTGATAAGTCATCCCACTAAAGAGATGACATGAGGGAGACGATATCGCTTGTGATTAATACTCTTTTAATTTTATCAAAATTTAATTCATCCACTCAAAGTTTTTAATTCTTCAAGAGAATTAAGAATCCCTAAAGTTTTCGGCCTGTTTTTCCGAAGAAGCTGCGGCAATTGGGGCTATGTTAAAGGTTGAGTGGTATTAGTGGAAATGTGGAAACGGTGGCACGTCTTATTTTTTTTGTTCTCCTACGTTGTCATGACAAATGTATTAACTTCATGCGGCAGTAAATCAGCTGAGCGGTCTTTTAACGAGAACAATCAAATTCAAAATAGTCATCAAGCAAATAATCAATCAACAGACAGTATTGAAAACACCGGTCAATCGGTTAAAATCGAAACCGAAGAAGAAGACAATCTTGCAGAGACATCACCAGAGAAAGAAAATGTAATCGATATTAACCTGATCAATGCTACTGTTGACATTGAAGGAAACGTTATTCCTTTATATGCGTACGATAAAAAATCCAAAATTGGCTTTTTTCAGTCAGGAGATACAATCAAAGCTGTCGATCACAACGGAAAGAAGCTTTGGTCAAAAGACTTGGGAAAAGGTGGAGTCTTTGGAGGCTTCGACTTTGACAGAGATGGCATCACTGACTTTGGCTTAACACGTAGCAAGTCCCTCAATAAATCATGTGGCACATCTGTTGTCACAGAGACTTCTATAGACTTTTACTCTGGCAAGACCGGTGAAAAAATATCACAAGTCGCACCCTTGGAAGATATTTGTTGGGTAGACCTTAACTATGCAACAACGCAGTGGGCAAACAACACCGTTCTCTTTGGTGGAAAATTGAAGAACTTAGCACTCGCTCCACAATATGCTTCACAAGGATGGTTCTTCAATTACGAAAACAACCAAACCAATTCTGATCCTTATCTCTTCCCATCAACGCAGTCTTTTGATGATACTTATGTCGCCGACTTAGGTTCCGTACACCCTGACAATACCGGACATAGTAATTACACCTATTCACATGTTCAAAATGGCTTTATCACAAACTACAATGACATCGATAGGCTCGTTATGTTTACTTCTGCCCGCGTTGCTCAATATCGAGTGGGTCCTCTTAACTCAAATCAGTTGATTGCAGATCGCCCCTTCATCGCTCGCAATGATATCGTTGGTCGCAACTATGGTCTTGTAAGACAAGATCCGCGTTTAAAGAAAAACATAATTTTGGTCTCCGGAGGTGATACCTACTCCGTTTATGCGGATCTTAAAGAAAATGCTGTGCAAAATGACCAATGGGCTGCTCTGGAAAGACAGGTGGTGATCTACGATTTAGACACTAATTTAGTTAACCAAAGATTTATTTCCTACGCGCGCGACAATGGTGATGCTTTCAGATACAACAACCGTGTCATATACCCAAATGATGTATTATTACCGGCTGAAGGTGGTGGCACACACATTATGTTCAACGTATTTGGAAATGGAGTTTGGAACCTACATATAACCAATCCAAACGTACCCCAAACTGCAGAAGTGATGCAAAATATCTTCGTTTGGGACATTCGAGACTGGGACGATGATGGAGTTTATGAGGTGTTCGCTTCAAATATTGATGTAAATAAAAACTCAAGCGTAGGAGCCTATTTTCCAGAGAGAAAAACGCTCATCTATAAGTGGGACCCGAAACAGAAAAAGCTGAATCTCAAGCAAACTATTGATGGCTCACCGCGGTTATTGGCCAGCTTTCGGCTAGATGGACACACCACATCTAGTGGAGCACTTTACCCAGTTCTCATTGCTGGCATCGACGGCAAACCCCACCTCTTAACAGAAGCTGCCGACGGAACTCTCATTAAGACTATTTTAAAAAATTAATCACCACTTCTCATTTATCTATCAGCAACACGACTCACTTCATCTGAGTCATGATTGATCAACTTGATAACAATCAGGCACCACGGCTCAATCGACAGTCGTAATGAATTGATCTGGCGTCAAGATTGCAGCAATGTCCCGATCACTCATAAATACTATAGTCACCACAAATTTCATTAAAAATGGCTTCTGAAGAAGACAATACAACCTCGTTAAAAGGATAATCCGTTGTATACTCGGTGTACATGAAGGACTCCCAAGACTGTCTGGAAGAAAATGCTGCTGCCGTGCCGTCCACAAATCCACCAATAGTCGCTCCCAAAGCATCAATGAAAAGTATTTGAGTGCATTTCATTAGAGAAAGATCGTCTGGGCAAATGTCATACTCGTCATTTATGGCTTCTGCTATAGCGCTGTAAAGTGAGGATACAAGTGGCACACCTTCAGGAAGAGACAAAATGATCTGGGGCGATTCTTGGCAAAGCCACTCGATCTTCGCTTCGAGTTCTTGTCCATGATCTTCGGCTACAGGAGATAAAACCTCACTTTCAAAAACAGCTTCTTGCGCCCATGCGCTGTTACACAAAAAAAGAAAGTAAATAAACATAGCGTAAAAAATTGAAAGCTTCATATTTCAAAACCTCAAAAGCCGTTTACATTGATCGGAGCAAAATCTAGGTAGCATATAGTTGAATGACTTGCAAACCAAAGTCCCAAAC
>CAZBDM010000398.1:0-4950 GCA_964490675.1 uncultured Oligoflexales bacterium | reverse complement strand
TAACAAGAATACCGCGCATCCCGTAATAGCTAAATCTCTCAGCCGCTTCGTTTGATACGATGTATGGGACGCCACCAGGCATATCTTTTGAAGGTGTAGGTTTGCTCAAAAATTCTTGACTCTGAGCCATGTAAAACTCCTGTAAGCTTTCTTTCATGCAGGGGTTGCTTATTGTGAGTGCTATTAAAAATCAAGGAAATATTAAAATAGCATGAATTTATTTTATAAAAAAAAGGTGTGAGTATGAAAAACAAGAGAGTGCATATTTTTATGCAGAAGACTAAGGCTTTTTATTTTTCAATAATTTCGCATTGAGCATAGTCAAGGATTCCTCAACGATTTCACCCATTTTTTTGCACTTTAGGAAGGTCGGATTTTCGTAGTGTTCGGAAAGCTCTGCGGCTAGCTTCTCGACATTTTCTTTTGGTGCAATGTTATCGTTACTCATCACTTTCAAGAGCCAAGACAAACGGAAGCTCGAAGATAGCATGCGCTTATTGATCAAAGAGCGTTCTTCAAACTGATATTGTCGCACCGACTCCCAGGTGAGGTTTTTCATACCAAGTTCGATAATTGGATTGTTTTCTTTATAGTATTGCGGGAGGTAGATGGCCTTTCTTGATTCGTAACTCTGTTGATCAAAATCGATGGCTCTCATGCGGTAAACATTTTCTTCGAAGTCAACGGTGATATCAATAACGTAATTAGCTGGATGCATATCGCCAAGCAGTCTCAAAAAGCAGCGTTCGTTAAACTTAACAAACTCTTTCGCCATTCGGATTTCATTGAGGCTTTCGTCCATGTAGTTTTCGATAAACATGTCCCCAGGGATACCGTAGATATGTTCTTCAATAAGAGTCCTTCGATTGATTAAAAAGCCAATGCGATTCGGTGAAAGGATATGCTCCAGTTCGAGACCATATATGCGTGAGACATCAGCGTTCTTTATGTAAAAATAATCGAAGTTATCGTTTAGAGAATTAATTATTCTGATACGGAAAGGTCGTGTGTTCGCGTACAGACAGGTGTCTATTCTATCAACCCGCAGGTGTTCAATATAGGACATTTCACCTTCAAGTTTTAATAACGCGTAGATTTTTAGAAGTGCGTTTTCGATTTCTTCTTGATCAAGTCGATTATAACTTACAGTCGTCCATAGACTATCTTCTCCAAACTTGTCGTAAAGGGTAACAGAATTAGAGTAGCGAAGAAGATCTCGATAGTCGATGGGAAGACTTTTAAAGCGATCAAACTTTTCTAAATAAACGTAGAAGTCCTCTGGGATCGGATAAATTTTCTTTTTTTTAGAGATCAGTTTCATGGTGCATGTGCCTCTTTCAATGGAGGTGATAACACTAGTTATTATAGCATGTTATAATTGAAAGCCTAGATCAATTCGAAAAAATATGTTACCGCCGCAGATCTTACTTTTTGATTGAACCTGGGAAGTAGATGGACATCGTCGTTTTGATTAAAGATTCAGAGGACCCCCGCAATATTGGGTCCGCTGCGCGTGCTATGAAGACTATGGGTCATAGCGATATGCGTCTTATCAATTGCTGCGACCATCTCTGTGGGGCAGCGCGTGCCTTAGCGCACGGATCGAATGATATTCTAGAGACCGCTAAATGTTACGAACATCTTGAAACTGCCTCGGAAGACATCGATCTTCTTGTAGCAACGACGATACGTCATCGTCGTAACAAAATGATTTATACATCAAGTCGCGATCTACCATCTGCTATTGCCAATAAAGGGAGTTTTGTAAAGAAGGTCGGTATACTGTTTGGCGGAGAAAAGTCTGGGTTGAAGAATGAAGATCTCGATATGAGCGATATTGTTTCGACGATCCCGACAGCAAATCCTTATCCAGCCTTAAATCTTTCGCAGGCTGTCATGGTTTATAGCTACGCCCTTAGTGATAAGACGCAACTTGTGACGACAGATTGGCGACCTAATCATCATGAAGTGGGTGAAGCTGAATATGTTTCCCTCAAGAAATCAATGATTGAGCTATTGAGGAAACTTGGGCTTCCCGACGGATCGCCTATTTATCGCCAAATGTTACAGGGACTCAGTCGCTTAAACGCTGATGATCTCTATCTTGTCCATGCCATACGTAAAAAAGTTATGGACCATCTCAATCGCTAACTGAGAACGTAAGGGGTGTGTCTTTTGGAAAGCTTTCAAATACATGCGATTGGAAAGATATCTTCCCCTTACAAACAACGTTTTGCTATTCCGCGCCAATCTCTCCTCGCAGAAAAAAGTCATGCGGTCATCCGACTCAATGAGGATGCCGATTTTCAGCTTGCCACCCGTGGCTTAGAAGAGTTTTCACATATATGGGTGATTTTCGTCTTTCACGAGTTGAAGGTGGATCGCTGGAAGCCTCTGGTCAAACCGCCAAGACTAGGGGGCAAAAAGACGGTTGGAGTATTTGCCAGTCGTTCGCCGTTTCGACCCAATTCATTGGGTCTATCTCTTGTCAAGCTCGAAAAAGTTGAGGTTACCGAATCACAGTCGATTGCGCTTCATGTGTGTGGAGGCGATTTTCTTGACGGTACACCGGTGATTGATATCAAGCCTTATTTAAAGTATTCGGAGTGCCAGCCCGAGAGCTCAAGCGCCTGGGCAGAAAAACAACCAGAGCGAATGCCGGTGAAGCTTAATCAGCAGTCTTTCGCTTCGTTAAAGAAGTTGCGTCCCGATGATTATCTGAGAATGAAGGCTTTTCTTGAAGAGTCTCTATCCTATGACCCACGTCCTGCTTATGAAACATCTTCCGCATATGATGGTGGAAGATGGGGCTCCCAATTTGAAAACTTAGAGGTTAAGTGGACGGTGAATAATAATACTTTAGAAATCGTTTCAATTGATAAAAAAGATATTTAAGGAAAGGCGTCCCATCTGCTTGGCAGCAGATGGGAGCAAAACAGGTCAAGAGGCCCTTCCTACTTGCAAACCTTTGCAAGGAAGTTGGTAAAGTTAATTGAAGCAATATGACATGCAAATGTGCCAAGGCTTCTGATCGTTGTCTCTATAATAAATTCATCGCAAAACTCGTGTCAGTCTTTAGGAAAAAAATATTCACAAATCATTTTAGGATCTTACATGAAAGGAATGCTCTGGACGTTCATCACAAGAGCTAACAAGTTAGATTGACATCACTGATTGCAGGCGGTTACTATGAATACTAGTGGTTTGTATCTTTCTTTATCAAAGAAGTAATTCAATTTGACTGCTGAACAGAAATCAAACGAACCTTACACAATCACACTTGATGACGACTCTAATGTACACAAGTTGATTGGTGCTGCCACTGGCATGAAATCTCTTCCCTTTACTTCATCAGAAAAGCTTTTGAATGTCGCCGCTAAATATCACCCAAAAGCGGCCTTTATTGACGTTCACCTCGAAAATGGCGAGTCTGGTTTAGATGTTGTCCCAGAATTGCGAAAGATCTGGCTTTCCTGTCCCATTATTATCATAACCGCGGATGAAGAAGAAAACACAATCACGGAAGCACTTAGTACTGGAGCTGACGATTTTATTCATAAGCCTATCAAACCCAATGAGCTTCTTGCCAGGTTTCAAATCAGGCTTCGCGATGTAGAGGCAAAACTGTCTCGTCAAGAAGTTAAAGCAGAAGACTTAGTTATTAATCTTGCCCATAGTTCCGTTAAGAGTGCGCAGGGTGAGCGCTATATGTCTCCAACAGAGATGAATCTTCTCATGGCAGTTGTGCAGGTGATTGGAACAGTCGTACCTCGCAACGCTCTCAAAAGACAGTGCTGGGGACGAGTGATTGTTAGCGAAAGTGCGCTTGATCGTAAGGTGCACGAGGTTAGAAAAGTCATCAAAGCTTTGAGCAAAGAGCTTGAGTTAAAGACTGTTTACGGAAAAGGCATCATTCTGCAGGTTCAAAACAAGACGAGTTAAGTCTTCCTATCGTATCTTCTAATGAATTCTTCCTCCCTTGAAATCATTGTCTTTACTGCCAATCAGATTGACAGTTTTAGTTTTCTTTAGACGCACCATTTTTTGAAAAAAAGCTAAAAATCCGGAATTTGATCTTTTAGTCGGACGATTAATTTTTATTTTAAAGACAAATGAGCATACCTGACTAAAGAGCTCCTTGTTCAAGCCGAACTTTATCCTACAGAGAATTGTACAGTTTACGTGAAACATTTGATTCAGGAGTCTAGGTCTATGGAGACAGCGGCGAATCAGTTAGATAACAAAAAAGTGGACCCGTCAATGACTGCTAAAGCAACCGTTGACCGGGTTAAATATTTGGTCTTCGCCCTTGCTGACGAAAGTTACGGGATTCCTCTTTCTCACGTCAGAGAAGTTATTGCGATGACTGATATTACGACTATCCCCCACGTGCCAGAATACTTCAAGGGTCTTATCAATCTTCGTGGTCAAATCATTTCTGTCTTTGATTTACGTACCCAGTTTAGGTTGCCGCAGACGAAAAGTGAATCGAAGAAAACAGCAATCGTTATCGTTGAGATAAACGGACTCACTTTGGGTTGTATCGTAGACGAAGTTAAAGAAGTCGCTAGCTATGCAACAACCCAACTTGATAAAAAACTTGATATTCAAAGTAGGATTGGACGTCAATACATTGATGGCGTAGCTCGCACCGAAGAGGCACGTATGGTAGTTCTGCTTAAGATCGAGGAAATTCTGAGTGAAAGTCAGATTGAAACATTGAGAAAGCATTCTTCAAAATAAATATGAACTGTTTTCTTTAAACATTAAGGATGTGAGGAAGTTATGGACGATCAGGAATTTCAACGAGAAATTAGGACGGTTTTTCTTTCCGAAGCGATGGAAAACCTAGAAGAAGTAGAGTCTAATTTTCTTTCGTTGGAAAAGGATCATAACGACGAAGCTATTTTAAATAACCTCCTTCGTTTGGCTCATAATCTAAAAGGATCG
>CAZBDM010000397.1:2365-4954 GCA_964490675.1 uncultured Oligoflexales bacterium | reverse complement strand
TTTACTTGACCGCCTCTCTCACTTCATCCAGGTTGCAGTATTTGGGGCCGCCTTTGTAACCGATACGGCGGTTGATGAAGCCCATAATATCTTCCGCTTCGAAGCCTTCACCACTCAGCTTATTGACGATATTAGAGAAGATCACTTCGGTGTGATACTCGCTAAAGACCGACTCATCCTCACCGAAAACAGATTTTTCAACCGCTTCGACGTGCTCAGAGCGCCAATCGAGCGCCTTTGGAATATTTCCCAAAATAATTTCTACTTCACGCAACTGGTCGATCATTTTGGCTGCGAAGGCTGGACAGCCGTCTTTTGAGGTTTGGTTTTGTCTTTCCATACACATCTCCGGTCGAGGGTACGAAACAGCATGCTACTTTTCTCAAGGGAATAGGTCAAGATCGGGCGGGATTTTTAAAAATTATCCGACAGTTTGAGGAACGGTCGAAAAAGCACAATAATCTCTTTCGACATCATTACGCTGACTTACGCGCTGCCATATGCTCTGCATATTTTGCATCGATGCCCTTAAAATGTGATGAAACCCAAACTTTAAGGAAGGTAAAGAATCCATCGGGCAAGCGGTCTTGAGTTGTTTGGAAGTCAGTATAATAGGTTTTCATTTTTCTAATGAAACGATCGTGTGTCAGCTTGTGAGTCTGCACGTTAGGAAACGCGATCTTTTCCATAAGATCTTCTTCATTTTTGAAATGTTTTTGCGCATAGCTCATCAGACGATCAAAAGCGCCCATAACATCCATTTTAGAAGCATTTGCTTGATGCTTGTCATATAGGAAATTAATGGTTTCGATCAGTTTCTTGTGCTGATCGTCCATCTCTGGCACACCGATTTGAAATTCTGACACCCATTCTATATAGCTCAAGACAAATCTCCTAGCGATGACAGTAAATCTCTGACCACCTATTTAAGGACTTTCCAACTTCCATTTTACCGCAAATTTTGGTTGGATTAGTATCCTTTTCACTTGTGAGGGCTATCGACAAGACCTCTCAGATTCTTTAACCAGACTTAAAAGAAAAGCGTTTTCGATTCAGCAGGTTACAGTTAAATATTTGCGAAAATTAAGTATATTCACCCATCATTACAGCAGCTTAAAAGGCGGTTTTTAATCCATTGAATGAACTCGAATTTATACGAAAACTTACCGAGAAAACGCTCCACACGGACTCTATTTCCGCCGCGATCGGAGACGACACAGCTATCTTAGAAGCCGAAAATGACAGCCAGATTTTAGTGACGACTGACATGCTGATGGACGGCGTTCACTTCCAAATAGCCAGCCAAAACCCTAAAATGATCGGACATAAATCCTTAGCCGTCAGTCTTAGCGATATTGCTGCTATGGCAGGAAGACCTTTTGCGGCTTTTATGAGCGTAGCGCTACCAAAAGACAGTTCTGAAGATTGGCTGAGACAGTTTACAGACGGTCTTCTCGAACTCGCCGGCAAATTTGAGACGACTTTGGCGGGTGGCGACACTAACTTTTGGCAAGGCCCCTTGGTTGTTAACATCACTCTTCTCGGAAAAGTCAAAAAGGGTGAGGCTATCAGAAGATCAGGAGCACGCCCCGGTGATCGTATTTTCGTAACCGGTTCTCTAGGGGGGAGTCTAAAAGGGCGACATCTCAACTTTATGCCTCGCGTCAAGGAAGCTCTCGCTCTTAAAGAATCCTATCGTCCTACCGCCATGATCGACATCAGTGATGGTCTGGCCTCCGATCTCAGACATATTTGTGAGCAAAGTCGTTGTGGAGCTCTTATAGACCGGCAAAAAATTCCGATCAGTACCGACGTCGATAGCGAAGATCCATTTAAATCTGCCATGACGGACGGAGAGGACTTTGAGTTATGCTTCTGTTTACCATGGGAAGATGCCGAACGCTTGAAAGCTCAAGGCCATATTCTGACGACACCTGTGGTTGAAATCGGTGAGATCGTGGATGAGAAAGAAATCTTTTATCTTGATCAATCTGGAAAGCAGAAAAAACTTAAGTGGCAGGGCTATGTTCATCATTAGAAAGCCGACTCAAAAAAGACTAATGACAATAGCCACGACCATCCTTGCAAATATATTCTGAAAAAACAAATCAAGAGAGGAACATTAGAGGCCAGAAGATTTTCGCAAAGAAGACCTGTTCACCCCCCCGGGCCTATAAGATTACAGATTTAAAACTCTGCAGCGATCTGTCGAAGCTTCGCACCTACCTCTGCCATTGCGCTGTAAACGCTTCTGACATTTCCTCTGCATTCTTTTGAAGGCCTTTCCTAAAGCCTGCTCTTTCGTTTCAGCGCGCGCCTGGCTGATCAGAGCTCTTTTACTTTTATGCCTCCTATTAGAAAAGTCTGCCCTACATTGAGCAAAGACCTGCTTCTGCCTTGATCCACATTTTTTCCATATGAGGCCATATTTTTGTTTGAGTTCACCATCTATAGAATCGACCGTAATCAGACCTGAAGATCGAGATTTTAACCGCAAAGCCACTGTAGCTGTAATATTAAGTTTGGTTGATTCCGCCTGGCAACGAGACCAAACTTGTTGATTACTTGCCGGCTCACTTATTTGTTCAT
>CAZBDM010000397.1:0-2355 GCA_964490675.1 uncultured Oligoflexales bacterium | reverse complement strand
AGTCTTCAACGACAGGACCCTGCAGTTTGAGCTCACCGAGGCTCGTCTGCGTTCTGCGACGGTGCATTGTATAAAATGCTTTTTGCCGACCAATTGCGCCTTCATCAAGTTCAACAAAGCCTGCAATATTGAAATACGAAAGCGTGAAAGACCAACCGTGCGGAGGTTTAATATCGAGAATAATCCGACACCTTTTTCTTTGTACATCGCGCCCATCGAAAGCTTGTCCTTCAAGAAGAAAATCATCGAATAAAAAAGTAAAGGCTTCACCATCTTCGCTGATACTCCAAGCTGAAGTCTGATCGCTACAACCGTTCCCTTTAAACGCTACAGATTTTATTTCGAGCTGCCTTGGATCAAAGTCATCCGCAATGCTAAACTCTGTCACAAAGCATAAAAAAAAGATCATCAAGTTCTTACATCTCCATAATTTCGTTTTCATTTTGACATCCTTGTTGTGTTTCGATTCTTTTGGGTTCGCTTGTAAAAGACTGCGGTCAAAAATGACCGCAGTCTTGTCGTGTTATCGACACCGACGCCACTTGATGCCGTAAAGATGAACGAGTTCACCGTCGACCGAATCAAGTGTCATAAGTGCGCTGCGCGAACCCCTTGCGCGGACAAACACGGATGTCTTGATGTTAAGAGCGCGGTTGACACCACAAGGCGACCAAACAAGACCTTCTAGTCCTAAGTCATCACTTGCATCGTAGTCACCGCTAAAGCCTCCTCTAAGTCTCGTGCTGAACTTAGCTCTGTTGGATCGCCCACTACTACCTTGGAAGTAGTATTCTGACGTTTGAATCCCGTATGTTCCACGATCTAAATCGGCAAAACCAGCATAATCAACTTTAAAAAGAGTGTAACTCCAGCCTTGCGGCACCCTAAGGTTGACTGTCAATTGACAGAACTTACGTGCCTCGCGACGATCAATTCCTGGGCCTGCTTCTGCAACATACTCATCAAACAGTAGTGTAAATGCCTTTGCGTCAGCCGAGATATCACCTGCGACCGTACCACTAGGACAACCGGTTCCTGCATGTACAATATTTCTAACATAGACTTCATTTGGATTAGGACCTGCTGCAAAACTAGATGAAGAGATCAACATACTTAGTCCCGCTATTGCCATCATTCCTTTTAAAAACATGGTATACTCCTCCCAAGTATAAATTGTTTTGATGATCAATTTGTCGTAGGCCTTTGACAGTGATGCTTAGAGCAAGTCGTATGCCAAAAACGATGAAGCACCCAAGAAACGACAAAAGCCCCGCATTGCAGGGCTTCTATCGAGTTCAGTAGTTTTGACGTAGGCAAGAACGTATACGATCTCAGAAGAGATGAGGCAAGATCAAAAAAGAGAAAAAAAGATTTAAGAAGATGTCTGTTCTAAATGGAGAAACCCTTCATTAATGAGATGAACCAGAAAAGAGCAAGCGTCCTCTTCAACCATCCACTCAGCAAAATCAGAAAGTGAGTGAAACGAATCTCCCACCAATTTTTCTAGCATCGGCCTTAATGACTCACCCACTTGATAAGTTTCTCCGTTAACATAAAAGTGAAAATGCTTGGCAAATATCGGTCCTAGAGCAAATCGGATGCGTTGCGGGTGAAAAATTTCATATGCTTGCTCTTTGATATATTTACTCAGCTGTTTCTCTGTTAATTCTTTTTCAAGCGGAGTCGCAATAAAAGCTGTTCTTTTTGCTTCAGTAACACTTCCACCAAGAACATCACTAGCTAGCTGGTCATCAAGAGGAAGAGCTTTGATCATTTTTTTAAGATTTTCCAATGCAGGTTTTTCGATCAAGCTCGTATGACGTGGAACCTTCAAGTCTTGATCGTGATAGAAGGTTGACTCTAACTGTTCTCGATTAAGCTCAATATATCTTGTCAAAAGATCGTAAGCATTAGGGGCGCGGAACCCGACCGAGATCGTCATACAATCACCTTGTGCAATACCATGATGGGCAAACTTCGGAGGCAGGTAGAGCATATCCCCTGGCTCTAATATCCATTCTTCATCGGGATGAAATTCTTTTAAAACTCTAAGGTCGCAGTCCTCGATATAGTCTTCCTGTTGACGTGATTTAGATTCGATTTGCCACTTACGTTTGCCATAAGCCTGCAGAAGAAAGACATCGTATTGATCAATGTGTGCTCCGACACTCCCTTGGTCAGAGGCATAACTTATCATAACGTCATCAAACCTCCATCGCGGTATAAACTGAAAGAGCTGCTGCAACGCTTCTATCTCATCGACCCATTGGTCGACTTCTTGTACAAGAAGACTCCAATGAGTTTTGGGTAGAGTTGAAAAGAAATCCTCTTTGAAAGGCCCATCAATCGACACCC
>CAZBDM010000396.1:0-4959 GCA_964490675.1 uncultured Oligoflexales bacterium | reverse complement strand
ACGCTCAACACAGTTTTATGCTGTCAAAAAATCCTATGAGAAATCCGGGATAGGATCTTGCTGCCACCCGTTATGATTGCAGAAAAGGTGGTTGAGCACCCACTTGCCCTCACGGCCCTTAACGGCCCAGAAAAGCCCTCAGATATCATCACAACGATTAAGCCGGAAAGTCCCCCACAAGAACTGGCGAGGTTCTGATCCCGCCCCATTCAAGGTAAATACTACTGACTAGGACTTTGTTCTTTTTGAACAATTTTAAGTGATTGCATTTGAAAGTCTATTTCTGCTTCTTTAAACTTTTTGATAAGAAATTTCCTAATATCGTGCTTTAGCTCCCAAGCTAAGGAAGGTGTTTCCGCCCAAGCCGCCAACCAACATATTATCGAGTCACGGTTTAACTCCATGATCCAAAAAGACGGTTCTTCATATTCAGAGTAATATTGCGAGGATTTTGCTGCTTCGATGGCAAATTTTTCCACTTGTTCGATATCGCAATTTGGGCTGACAGAAAACTCAACTTGCGCCCAAATGTGCTTATCGATCGCTGAGTAGTTAACGAACTCTTTTTGCAAAAGTCTATTATTCGGAATGACGTACCTGCGCCAATCCCAAATCTTTATAATCGTATAAGTTAAAGCAATTTTTTCTACCGTGCCATAGTGTTCGTCAATGATAACAGTATCGCCAATTCTTAGCGGGTAGCCCGTCGAAAGAACAATGCCTGCAATAACGTTTTCAACCCATGGTTTCGCTGCGATACCAATAATTAAGGTACAAAGACCTACAAAAAACGAAATGTACGCTGTCGGGGCCTGCGAAACAAAAGGCAAAATGATCAGTGGCAGGCCGAGCATGAAAATGACAGCAAAAATAATTCGCCTGAGATAGACAAATCGTCTTTCAATACTTTCTAAACCAACTTTACGAGCTTCTCTCTTTGGATTGTCGACCGGCGATTCGGTGGCAATAGCCTCAAAAGCCTTACGGTTTTTCACTTGGCTTTTTCGGCTCATTTCCATTTTTTTGAGAATCAAACGAACTCTCAAGATAACGAAAAGTAAGGAGAGGCCTGCAAATATTAACCAAGAAATCTGGGTAAAGTATTCCATATCGATAGACTCGAAATGTGCCTGGATTTAATTAATTGATTACACAAATATACCCGGCTTCAGCCGGGTCAGTCAATTAAGAACCAAGTCTACCGTTAACCCAGTAATCAACTTTTTGCGGATTGTTCTTAATGTATTTGGCAACCGCTTTTTCAGCAGATCCTTCACTTGCTTCAAGCATCATTGTCTCTAGTTCTTTCAGGTCTAAAAACAAACGAACGAAGAACTCTGCTGCTTTTGGATTTTCTTGATAAAAGCCTTTTCTCGCGAGAGCATGAACTCTCTCCATGCCACCTAGAGTTCCTTTAGGATCTTTCAAGTATCTTAGCTTGTAACGAGCAAATTTCCAATGCGGGCTCCAACCTGTCACCACAATCCACTTGTTACGTTTGTAGGCCCGAGCGAGAGCTGCTGTCATAGCCGCACCACTAGAAGAGACTAACTGATAGTCTTTAAGATCATATTCTTTAATTGTTTTTTCAGATGCTTTCATGAGTCCAGCGCCAGGATCGATTCCTTGAATCTGACCCTTAAGTTTTTTCTGGACACTTTCTTTTTTCAAATCTTCAATACTGGCAACTTCAGACTCAGGAATATAGCTTGGGACAACCCAGCCAATCTTGGCGCGAGTATAAAGAGGTCCAAGATTCACAACCTCTTTCGATTTCTTTTTATAATAGTCTCCATGAGTGGTTGGTAACCAAGCCATAAGCATCACATCCAAGTTGCCGCGGCTAATTCCTTCATATTGAATACCGATATCACTCATCGTCAGCTTTACTTTGTAGCCCATTTTTTGTTCGAGTATTTGCTTTGCTAGCTGAGTGACAATTTCAGCATCAGACCAAGCAGTCCAACCGATGTTGATTTCTTTCTTTGCAAACGCAGAAGAAGAAAGAAGCGTCAAAAAAACAATTAGTAGTTTGATATATCTCATTAAAACCTCCAATGGTTGAATAAATGTCAAGAGCTTTTCACTAGGCTTTGTGTGATGCGGTCTAATAGAACAGCAAGAATGACGACGCCAAACCCTGCTTCAACGCCTAGACTTATATCCAGCCTCTGGATGCCCTTAAGGATCTGATCACCTAATCCTCCTGCGCCGATCATAGATGCAATGACAACCATCGATAGACCCAACATAATATTTTGATTGACTCCCGCCATGATTGACGGTTTTGCTGTCGGCAGATCTATTTTAAAAAGTTGCTGAAAGAAATCCGCACCAAAAGCCTGACCCGCTTCAGATAATTCTTTTGGCACCTGTTGAATGCCAAGCATTGTCAATCTTACAGCTGGTGGCATAGCAAAAACGGTCGTCGCAATGATACCGGGAACCTTTCCCAGGCCAAAAAACATGGCAGCAGGGATGAGATAAACGAACGCCGGCATTGTTTGCATAAGATCCAAAACAGGTCTAATCACGCGCTCCATCCACCATGTTTTAGCAGCGAGAATCCCTAGAGGTATGCCGATAAAGAGACTAATAGCAGATGACGTTAAGACCAAAGCCAGGGTTTTCATGCTTTCGTCCCACAAGTCAATAGAAAACAAAATCAAAACCATTAGCAAAGTACCAACGGCAGATTTTATTCCTTTCTTGTAGAAAGCAAACCCGGTTACGACAATCAAGATCAGCCACCAGGGAGCCTGCAAAAAAATCTGTTCAACCAGTGATGCCAATGAGTCCAGTCCTGCACTAAAGCCATCTAGGTAATCACTAAAGTTGTCCATAATATAATTGACAGCCGCTTCAGCTGTTGAGCCGATAGGAAGATGTAACGAATGTTCACTCATATTTGTTTATAGCTTTAACAATTTGTTTATCTGAAATACAACCTTTAAAGGTTTGATCTTTTGCGACGACGGCTACCGGATAAGTTGAGTTGGCAATCACAGCAATGGCTTCGTTGATTTTCTTTTCTTGACCAATCGCTCTTTTAGCCACCACCAAATCTTCAACAACAGCGGATGCAAGCGATGATGCTTTCTTTATCACCGTATGCTTTTCGACAATTCCTTTGTACTTTCCAGTGTCGTCAATAATAATGGCGAAATCACTCGACTCTTCTTCCAATCGGATGAGTGCTTCACTTGCCGTCTTATTCTCCTGGATGACCGTGATGTTTTCAGAGTCTGCAAGGGAAGAAGAAGACATAACCTGAGTAACATCGATAGATTTGAAAAAATCTTTGACATAGTCGTTTTTCGGTTCAAAAAGCATATGCTCTGCTGATGCAATCTGATCAATGCCGCCATCTCGCATAATCGCAATTCTGTCACCTATGCGCACAGCTTCTTCCAAGTCATGTGATACAAAAATAATCGTTGTGCCTTCTTGCTTTTGCAGACTTAAAAGTTCGTCCTGCATATCTCTTCTGATAAGAGGATCAAGTGCAGAAAAAGCTTCATCCATTAACAAAATCGAGGCACCACTACACAAAGCCCTAGCGATACCTACACGTTGCTGCATTCCTCCAGAAAGTTGTCTCGGATACAAATCTGCTTCTTTGTGTAAGCCAACTTTTTCAAGGGTTTCGAGGGCCTTTTTACGCCGTTCTTTTTTATTAACACCAGAAATTTCAAGACTAAATGCAGCATTCTCCCACACTTTTTGATGAGGTAAGAGAGCAAAGTTTTGGAAAACCATGGCAATATTTTTTCTGCGAAAATCACGCAGTTCTCTCTTGTTGAGAGAGGTCACATCGGTATCGTTGATAATGACGGAACCAGCTGTAGGCTCGATAATTCGGTTAATCAGTCGGATGAGTGTTGATTTGCCAGATCCGGAAAGCCCCATGAGAACGAAAACTTCGCCATCTTGGACCTCGAAACTAGCGTTATTGACGCCAACCGTTGCTTGGCACTCTGAGAAAATTGAAGTTTTGTCGACACCCTTTTTAAGCATTTCATATGCTTTGCCGGACTTTTGTCCAAATATTTTGAAAATATTGTCGAGTTTTATATGGGTCATTTCAACAAAAAGTCCTTTCTACGAGAACCCATTGGGTAACAAATTATGCACAATAAGTCAAAAGACCTAGAATTATTTATAAAATAACACCCATCCCAAAAGTCTCACTTTCAACAGCTGCATTTATCTTTTGGTAGCAAAAGCAACAGATGAAAAACGAACGATAATAAATTTTCCGTGAACCGGAAGAAAAAGTGCAGTCGGATCGAGAAAAATTTAACATAAATGTGAAGATCATCATTCAATCTTCACAAAATAAATCTTATGTCCTAGCGGTTTGTTTCGTAACAAAGAAATTACTCGCAGCTGCAGCCGAGAGAATATTTCAACTTCAACTCTTAGGAGAAAATGTATGAAAACTTTATCGGCGCTTATTCTATTTTTATTCGCATCCAACTTAGCTTACTCTGAAGAAGTAGATCCCTTCGAAGACACACCATTTCACTGTTCACTTCAATACGATGTAGGGGAAGGTTTCTTAGAGCTCGAACATATTAAAGTTTCAAAGCTGAATGACATGCGGTGGAGCATCAGGTTTAAAGATCCGGTTGAGCAGCAAGGAGATGTGGTTGTCTTGCATTACAACATAGGTGAAGATTTTTTTGACTTGGTATTAGTGACTGGTTTAAAGCTGGTCGATACAAAAATCAAGGTTACTAAGATCGAATCTGATATTGAAGGGATGGCAGCTTACTGGTCCGCAAACTTTGCTTACACTGATTTTAACGAAGGCGTTATGGTCAAAAAATACGATTTGTCTTGTACTTTTTCAGATAACCCTAGTCAGTCTATCAAAGCGGAGTAGAAACAAGCGGAAGTAAGTAGGGCTTGTTCGGCGATTGGATGATTATACTCTACAAAAATAGTGTTTTTCGT
>CAZBDM010000395.1:0-4971 GCA_964490675.1 uncultured Oligoflexales bacterium | reverse complement strand
TGGGACTTTGTATCTGCGGGCCGCTCTGAAATGCCGCACGGTTTTCCTGGCGACAATGATCCAATGGATGACCACGGGCACGGCACGCACTGTGCAGGAACCATCGGTGCTACGGCAAACAACAACGTAGGTGTCGTCGGTGTCAGCCCAAAAGTCAAACTTATGGCTCTTAAGTTTCTTGATAAAGAAGGCAGTGGCTCTTCCATCGACGCTTATCGTGCCATCCGCTACGGAACCGAACAAGGCGCTCATATCCTTTCAAACTCTTGGGGCGGAGGTGGACCCTCTAAATTAGTTAAACAAGCCGTCGAAAAAGCTAATCAAGCAGGTGTTGTCTTTGTTGCAGCTGCAGGTAACGATGGTGGTAACAATGACCTAAGTCCACACTTTCCTTCCAATTATGAAGTGGAAAACATCATCTCAGTTGGCGCTTCCGACAACATGGACAACATAGCGAGCTTCAGTAACTACGGAAATGAAACCGTCCACGTCTTCGCTCCCGGTGTCAATATCCTTAGTACGATTCCTGTTGCTCTTGCCAATGGTGGCGAGCCTTACGCAGCTTTTTCAGGTACCAGTATGGCAACGCCGCATGTTGCTGGTGTGGCGGCGCTGATTCTCGCCGCACAACCTGATTTGATGAAAAAGCCAGTGCAAGTCAAGAATATGCTGATCGCTACTTCAGATATCATTCCGGCCCTTCTAGGAAAGAGTCGATCAAGTGGTCGCGTCAACGCTGCTAAAGCTGTGACGAAAGATTCTGACAGTATTAACTTGTCGATGATCGAAGATCCTCACCAATATAGCAGTCCTATGTTCCCGCAGCTTCTTACCGATATCAGCCATAAAATCGAGAAGCCAGGAGCAAAAGCAATTAAGATTCACTTTGATCGCATTCAAATCGATGAGCCTTACGATAGCCTCTATATTTATGACGCTCAGTATCGTCTTGTTGAGCATGTTGAGGCTTCTGAAACTGCTGACTATTGGTCATCATTGATACCAGGCGATACGGCTTACGTTAGATTCGTTAACTCAAAGGTCAGACAAGTCACCCAATCTGCGAAGATCTTCAATACACCAGAAGAAGGCTTTGCTGCAGGGGCAAGCTTGTGTCTCACCACAGCTGATGGCCGAGCAGAGTGCTACATCGACGATCAAGCTGTAGAATTCTTCAACTTCAATTCTGAAGGATTCACCATTGACCGCGTCGCTTATGTACCAAAAGAAAACCAATAGAGGGGAGATTTATACAATGTCTAAAAGACTTATATTAGCATCATGTTTTGTCACAATCAGTGCCGCCTGCACAAGAAAAGAGATCGTTTTCAAGCCGAGTTCCGAGCTCGATCCATTACCTGCAAGTGAAGGCAGCGTAGAAGAAGCGCAGGATCCTTTCATTGAAAAGCAATGGAACCTCGAGCGCATTGGTTTTGATGCGGCCACCCGACAAAACGATACATATAGCGGCAGCGCTAATGTTGTCATTGCACTTCTTTCGACAGGAGTTGATTATAACCACGAAGACTTGCAAGGTCGCATATTAATTAATGAGCAAGAAATGATCTCTCCTCAGCCAGAAAGCACCAATTGGGCTGATGGGGTCGATAACGATGGCAACGGTCTTGTGGATGATATCGTTGGGGTTGATTTGATAACAGCCGATGGCTTTGCTTTTGATCGCCACGGAGCAGGTACTGCTGTTGCCGGTGTTATCGCGGCGCGTCAAAACAATGGTAAAGGCATCTATGGACTGATGTCTGATGTGAGAATTTTACCGATCAAGTACATCAATGATAACGGTCAGACCAACGTCTTTCTGCTTCACGATGCTCTTGAAGCAGTTGTGAAAACACGTCCTAACGTTGCTCTTATCCAGTCGACACAATTGACTTTAGGTGCAGGAGCCAATGACTCAGAAGTCGCTGCGACAGAAACTGCCGCTCTTATCTCTCAGCTGGAAAAGATTCAGGCTATGGGTATTCCAGTTGTTGTAAGTGCCGGAAGCGATGCCAGCGTGTTCGGAAACCGTGCCATTGACAAGGTGTTGAGAAGATTTGACAATATCGTCTTTATTACAGGAAGCAATGAAAAAGACGAGCTCCAGTTTCTTGCTAATTTTAGCGCACAATATGTTGCAACCGCAGCTCCCGGTGAAAAGCTAATGACCACTGTTCCTGGCAACAAGTATGCTGAGCTTTCTTCAACATCGTTTGCTGCTGCTCACGTAGCTGCTGCATTCGGGCTTGCCATTGCTAAGCATGGCCAACTTGCTTATGGCGAGTTGATCAACACTTTGCTTGATGAGCAAGCGAGTGATGTCGTTCCGGCTTTGTCACTAGCGACTCTTGGAAGAAACCGTTTAAACATTAAAAAATTCAATGATGTGATCGTTAACAGGTAAGTTGACAGCTAAAAAAGATTGGTCGCTCCTGGCAAAGAGCCGGGGGCGACTTTTTTATTGCTCAAGGCCAACAAAAAGGTTAGGTTTTCCGCCAATTTCTGGTTCAGTTATTTTGTCATTGAAATCAAATGTATACCCCACAAAGGACAAGAAAAATGAAGAAGTTAATGATGATTCTCTGTATGGTGGTTTTAAGTCCCGGATTACTACAAGCAGAAGAAGAAGATTTCAATCAACCTCGATACTACGGTTTAAAAATTGGTTTTGAATCCTACGATCAAACCTCCGGCAATGTCGGTTTGTCGCTTCTTTCCCCTTACCTGTTCACCTACGAATATAAAGAGCGAACATCTGGAGTGAGTCTTTTTGCTAAGGCAGCAACTTTAAGTATCAAAAACGTTGTCGCTGATGAAGAAGGCAAGTTTGAAGATCAGTATAACGATCTTTTTACGGCTGGCGTTCAGATCACCAATCCAAGGTTCATAAGAGACAGTATTCGCAGTTACGTGCAGATTGGTGCAGCTATGATTAAACCGACCGGTGAACTTTCTGAGAAAGACAGCGACCTTGGTTACATCTTGACGATTGGGGGAGAGTTTTTCCTCAGTAAAGCTCCTTCACTGTTCGGTGATCATGAGGCAAGCAACGCGCTTTACATCGAAAGTGGTGTTCTTGGTGGCTTAACCAGAGCTGATAAGCTTGAAGGTGAACCTGATTTATTCAATGGCCCTTTCATTAGTCTTGGAGTTTCCTTTTACGAGTAAATTTTCCTCCATTCAGTCACTCGCTTGTTGAATCAACATAGGTTTTCTTGTAATGAGCAACGTAGGACAATCGCAAAGAAATATTAGAAAGAAGAAAACCTATGAAAAATCTTGCCTTCGTGCTTTTAGTCTTTTGCTAGTCGCAGCTTTTGTTGGGCGATATAGCTGTCCAAGGTACCTACGAAAGAGTTAACGATAAGCTTCATCCCCATCGTTATTATTATGTTGATGATTTTGGTAAGATCTACAAAGTTTCCTGTCCAAAAGACACGCGCGTTTTTGATCGTTCTACCTGTGCAGAGAAAATGCTACGCATTCCTATGGAGCCTTTCTTTAGTGCTCTCAAGCAAAAGTTTGGACGAGGTATTGAAGAAGCTAATCTGAAAGTCGAGCAAGCTTGGATCAACATTCAGAAAATTGATAATAAACTCCTCGAACTTGCTACAGAGGAGCCAAATACCGATGAGCTTGATAAGCTTACCCGTTCCATCGAGGAAGCCAGCCTCGCCTTAACGACAGAGCAAACACGACTGACTGAAATTAAAGATCAAATTGCTCGTATTGAGCACAAACTCAAAGTCACAAGAGATTTCAATTTAGTTTCACAGCTTGAACTTTTAAGGAAGAGTATCCCGCGGGTGGTTGAAGAAGTGGAACGCTTGAAACTTTATATTATAGAGTTAAGACAACAGCTCGTAACATCCATTCCTATTCATAGTGAAGCTGATTTCAGGGACTTAACGACTATGAGAAAGCGATTTATCAAGATCCTTGAAGAAGAAAAAAATAGAGTAGGTGTGATACTAGAAGACATGATCAAAGGGGAACTTGTTTCAAACCGACTGAGAGAGCAAGGTTTTACTTGGATCGCTGATGCTACCCAACCCCGAAGCTTTCCTGGACTTGAACGTCTTGAAGAGACTTTTTCTGAAGTCTTCGAGCAGACCATCGTTCTCAAAAAGGCCTTCAGCTTTCCTGAACAATCATTTGAAGTGTTTGTCTATAGCGGCAGAAAACCGTCAAATCTTTATTGCAGGTTTGTGAGTATTATCTACAAGAAGTTGTTAGGTGATCGCAGCTGTCACTTGCAGCTTGAAGCACCTGGTAACCGTAAAGTCAATATCGAAGCGATGTGGAGAGACAATGGAGATGGTCGTTATTACTGGGGGCTAAACTTTCCGCTTAGCTCAACCTTTTACAGAGATAACCGTGCTGTCCTAGAAAACGCCGGTTTCTTTGACGTTGATATGCCTGATGGTATCTGGAAGGCTGATCTGAGCGCTTGCCTTCCGCCTCCAGCGGAAGGTCATCCAGATCGCCAGCGCCTTGATGAGATCACTTGTGAATTGAACTTTGAGGTCAATCCGATTGGTTTTGAACCTGATTCTTAACCCGTTAGATCTGCCAATTGACATTAATACCGACAGAATATTCGAGCCGCTCTACCTGCCAGTCTTGATTGTCATGGCTGATCGACTCAGAGGCGTTTAAAAATTTTACAAAATATAAATAATTTGATTTACCAAAAAACATAAAGTTATTAAAAAAGTTATATTTAATAATATTTGAATAAAAAAATAAATAAAAAAAAGTGTATAATATATTTATGTAAAGAAAAAATTTAGAAAATAAAAATAAAAGTTTACTTAGCAATTTAAATAAAAAAATATTAGAAAAATTACAAATGAAAAATTTAAACAAATATAACATATTAAAAGAATTTAAAAAGAAAGTTGTAACCCTATTATAAAAATCGTAAACTAAAAAATATCGAAAATCATATAATCGGTAATAAAATGAACA
>CAZBDM010000394.1:0-4974 GCA_964490675.1 uncultured Oligoflexales bacterium | reverse complement strand
TACCATTGGTTCGATGATAACCGCAGCTACCTGGTCCTTATGATCTTCAAGGATCTTTTTAACGGCATCGAGATCATTATAGCTTGCGAGAAGCGTATGTTCAGCAGCGCTTTTTGGCACACCAGGGCTATCTGGCAATCCAAAAGTTGCGACACCTGACCCGGCTTTAACGAGCAGCATGTCAGCATGACCGTGATAATTGCCGACGAACTTTATGATCTTGTCACGACCTGTAAAGCCTCTAGCCAAACGAATCGCAGACATACAAGCTTCCGTTCCGGAAGAAACAAAGCGAACTTTTTGCATCGCTGGAAAGGCGGAAATGATCTTTTCAGCGAGAATAGTTTCCCCTTCGGTTGGTGCCCCAAAAGATAGTCCTTTACTGGCCGCTTCTCTAATGGCCGCAAGGATCTCAGGTGCCGTATGTCCCAAAATGGCCGGTCCCCAACTACCTACGAAGTCGATATACTTGTTATCATCAACATCCCAAAGATAAGCACCCTGAGCTTTAGAGAAAAAAATGGGAGAGCCACCGACAGATCCAAACGCTCTCACCGGCGAGTTCACCCCACCTGGCATCACTTTTAGGGCGGCTTGATACATGGCTTGCGACTTTGTTCGGTTCACGTGTCTTCTCCAAAATTAGTTATGTCTTCTTACAAAAAATGTGCAGGGGAATATTATTATAGACCTATGCCATCTAGGAAACGAAAATTTTGTGAAAATCGACATCTTCGGCGGCAAGAACAATTGCAATCGGAGGGAAGTCCTTGGTGAGCTCTAAAATCAGTCTGTAATATTCAGCGTAAGCATTGATGGTTGCTTCAGGATCTTCCTTAAACTTCTCCAAATCAGGTGGTAGCATACCGATAAAGACCAAATCCGCACCGGTCGACTCTTGTCGGATGCGATTAAAGAGGGCTTGACGATTACCTGTTTCAAAGACGACACTGGCCTTCGCCGAAAGCCTTCCTTCAGCGAGAAAGGAATGCAGAATGTCCTCTGCAACTTTCTTCTCGTCTTCTTTCGTAGCAATTGATTTTAGATGAAGCTCCGATCCTTTCCATTCTTGACTGATCTGTAGCATGTATCCAAGGGCCATACTCAGCCCGGCATTGTGGCGTTTTCGTCCCCACCATACATCAATGCGCTTTTTTATGGTTCTAGCAGGTAAATTTTCACTTTGCCTGACAATGACAATGTTTCTTCTTGCTTGATAGATGCGAATCAACATTTCAGCAAAAAGGGTAAAGTTATCTTCGTGCTCCGTCTCCCCTAATATAATTGTATTGGGAACAATCGGGCCAAGCCCATAATCTTGCACAAGTGAGATAACTCCACCAATGACATCGTCTGCAACGGAAATACGAACAAGTGCAGGTACGTTTCTTTTTCTTAAAAACTCTTCGATACTCTTCTGGGAAGCTTCGATCCTGTTCACCGCAGAAGACTTTGAAGGAATAATTGTAGCGACGCTTAGAAAGCCTTTACCGTGAGAGATGGCGTCTGCCAGCTCTATAAGATACCACCTTTTCGTCGGCGTGCCGCTTAAAACAAGAATATTAGGCCGCCAAGATTTACTGGTTTCTTGGAGAAGAGCCAGTTTAGAGATCGAGTAGCGCGCTAAAAAGACGAGAATCCCACGGCGCATGTCTCCCCACCTTGCGGTCAATTCTCTCTTTTGCATGAAGTAATAGACACCCACGGTTAAACCCAAAGAGATTATCGTAGCTCCGGCATCAATCATAAACATGACAGCGAAACAACTGAATCCACCAATGACAGAGACCGGCCATGGCACCTTAAAGTTGGGGCGCCAGGAAGGATTGGCAATCATCCCCTCAATTCCAGCGATAAAATTTAAAACGCCATAGGAAGTCAGAAAGAACATTGAGAGAACCGGTGCGATTGCATTAAGGTCGCCTAAAACAATACCAATCAAAGCAACCATGAAAGTGATAACTGTTGCAATCCGGGGTGCATCTTCTACCCCAAAGCCTTTTCCTAAAAACCGAAAAACCACCCGGTCACGGGCTAGTGCCTGTAAGGTTCGAGGGGCGGCCAACAATGATCCCAAAGCACTCGACAAGGTTGCCCCCCATATCCCTACGTAAATCGCCTCTCTTACCATAGCAATGTCGCGCATGATCATGGGATTGTTGAGTAGTTGATCTTCAGGAACATATTGGCTGAGATAAATAGGAATGGCAGTGTAAACCACATAGCCAACGACTACAGCACCGATAGTTCCGAGGGGTAAAGAACGCATCGGATCTTTGAGGTCACCTGACATAGAAACACCAGATAGAATACCCGTTACCGCAGGAAAAAACACCGCAAAGACGACCCAAAAAGACTCTTTTTCTGGTAGCTCGTTAACGCTAGTCCATTGCGTAGGAGGTTCGCCTGCAAAAAATGACACCAACGAAAAAATAATCGCAGCAAGAATGACAAACTGTATCTTGAGAGCAAAGTCCGCACTTAAAGCGGCAATGACCGTAAGGAGAATAAGACTAGATATGGCGATAAGCTGAGGTGAGAGGTCGGGAAAAATATCGGCAACCGACTCAGCAAAACCTGCCAGATAAAACGCAATGCCAATTGCTTGCGCAAGATATAGAGGCAAGCCAACCGATGCACCAGCTTCAACCCCCAAGGAACGCGAGACCATGTAATAAGCGCCCCCTCCTCCTACCTTCATATTCGTCGCTGTCATTGAGATAGAAAGAGAGGTAAGAAAGGTAATGACACTTGCGATAGTAATGATTGCGACGGTTCCGATCAGTCCAACATTACCAAGTACCCATCCCATACGGAGGTACATAATGACACCGAGTACTGTTAATATACTCGGCGTAAATACCCCTTGAAAGGTTCCAAATTTCTTGGGTTCAATTGGTTTTGGTTTTTTTGTCGAGTCCGCTGCAGCTTTTGTCACAAATACTGATCCAATATTGAGGTAATATCTAACGAATAATAAATTTTCCGAATCTTATCTATACCATATTAGTGTCAAGCATAATGCAAAAATCATCAAGCAATCGCAGTCATATGTTACTTGAGTACCGACGCTCACCTAATCCCCTACCTATTTGTTTTTATTGTATTTTTTTCACCTTATCAGGGATTTTTCAAGCCGCTTGTACTTAAACCATCGTCATAGTTGACCGATATTAGTGAGACCCCAAAATTTAGGAGCAGATCCATGAAAAGCCAAAAGAGTGCTTTGTTTATAATATTAATGGTCATTATGTTTGTCTTTGGTTCTTGTGCGGCCATTGTCTTCTTGGCGATGCTAAATCTAGAATCAAAACTAGCTCAAGTTGTAAATACCTTAGGCGGCTTAGACGATAAAACGACACTATTAGAAATTAAAGGGCATTTGAGTGAGCTGACTAAAGTCCTCAATGGTTTTTCAGCTCTTTACTTCATCCTGGCTACTTCTGCTTCCATTTGCTTTGTTATCGTCAGTGTGATCGCTTACCGACTTTTGATCAAACCATTAACATCGGGTATCAAACACTTAAACACGGAAGTAAGAAACCTCATTACAATTACTAAGGCGATCTACCTAGAATCAAGACTTTTGATGAAGTCTTCTAATGACCAAAAGGATGGTGTTCAAACATCACTTTCTGCGATTGAAGAAACAAACGCGATGGCAAAACAAACACGTAATGCCAGTACTGAGTCTGCCCAGCTCACCAATCATATCAACGAAAAGGCGAAAGAAGGCCAAAAATTGATGGTTGAGATGAATCAATCTATCAAAGAAATCGGCGAGCTTAGTGAGCAGCTCAACGGACTTACAGATGTCATCAAACAAATTGTCAAAAAAACCGATGTTATCAACGACATAGTTTTCCAAACTAATTTATTATCCTTTAACGCATCGATTGAAGCTGAACGAGCTGGTGAGCACGGAAAAGGTTTTTCAGTTGTAGCTGCCGAAGTTGGTAATCTGGCTAATTTGAGCGGCAATGCAGCCAGAGAAATTGACCAACTCCTTAAAGACAGTCATACAAACGTTAAGCAAATTGTCGAAAAAACTCAAAGCAAGATTGCCGTTTCCACCGAACAGTCGAAAAAAGCCGTAGGAGCTTTTGAAAGCATTGCAAACCAAATTCAAAGTGTAACAACACAAATGAATCACATCAGAGAAGCAGTAAGTGAACAAGAAAAAGGTACACAAAAAACATCTGATGTCTCTCTCGACATGGAGAAAAACTCTGAAAATAATCTTAAAATCGCCCACTCTACCGGTGACTTGGCCCAAAAAATGACGAAAGCAGTTGCGAATCTAGATCAACCTCTAAGGGTCCTTAAGCACCTTGTTGAAACTAATATCAATGCAAAGGATGAAGAAAGCCAAAACATCGAGATCTTTTTCCCATGGGAGAAAAGACTAGCTATTGGTATTGAATCGATTGATAAGCAGCATCGTGCCTTAGTTGATCAGTTCAATAACTTATATACAAAAATGATAAACTTTAAGCCGCACGCAGAAATCATGCAGTCCTTTTGTAAACTCATTGAACTCAGCAAATATCACTTCGAATATGAAGAAAGACTCATTACCAAGTATCAATTTGAAGATGAAAAAAATCACAAAGACAAGCACATGGCCATCGGTAAGACTCTTGAAGATCTCAAAGAGCGAGCCGAAAAGGGCGAAGATGTCTTCAACAGAGATTTACTGAAAATATTCCAGAATTGGCTCATTAACCATATTCTTGTTGAAAACAGAAAGTATGTCACACTTTTTAAAGAGAACAATGTTCAATGAAGATTTCCGATTCTTTTTTCTCTCGCTAGGAATGAAATTGTTTTACCTTTGAAGCCGCTAGCCGCAGGCTAGTCATTACTGTAACAACATGCAATATCCAGAAGCCTCAGCCATCTCGACACCCAAACTATACTCTGGGCTTCCCTTCCAAAATCGGACACCGAGTTAAGCTATAGATCGGTGTAGCA
>CAZBDM010000393.1:223-4999 GCA_964490675.1 uncultured Oligoflexales bacterium | reverse complement strand
CTTAAATTATGTCAAACCAATGACAGACAGTTCCATTCACGGAGTGACAACACAACACCAATCAATCAATTGAAACTCTACCAAAAAATCGCAGAGCTTTTGACAGAAGGTAACAAAAAACATAAGCAAAAACCGGTTGAAAAAAAGACTATAATGTACAAAGCGTTGGTGGTTGATGACAACGCAACAAATCTTATGCTGACAGGAAGAATGCTAGAGTATATCGGATGCAAAGTTGAAATGGTCGGAAACGGCAAAGAAGCATTAGATATTTGCTCAAGACAGTCTTTTGATGTGATTTTTATGGATTATAAAATGCCTGGCATGAATGGTATTGAGACAAGTGAACAGATTAAGAAAAAATTTCAATCATATAAAAATGTACCGATCATAGCCTTAACAGCAACAAGCTTTGAAGTTATGAATGCCGATAAATCGATCATCGTCGATTACCTCACCAAGCCGGTCCGCATCAAAGATCTTGAAGAGAAACTTAATCAGTGGATCAACACTGACCAGAAAAACAAAGCTTCATAGGAAAGTGCGACGTGAGCTGTTTTAGTTGCTAAGCTCTTCTTTTATAAAGCCCCAAAATTCCTTTAAATCGATCAAAAAGCACTTCGCTTGTGATAGTTTTAGATAAATCTTTTTCACTACAAGTCATTTCAAGGTTTGGAGAAGTGAAAGCCACCTGATCAAAAGTCACGGCGTAGCTACCGTCTCGGCGCGGAAATTGTCGAGCTTTGTCATCGGTAATGAGATCTCTATATTTGATACCTTCAAAGACTTGTAATTTCTTGACAAGAATAAGGCGTCCCTGCGCGTCTCTTTCAAAAGGAGTCGAACTCTTTATCGTTAGCGAACATGCCGATTTCCAATTCAGCTTAGCTCGCTCATCAAGAATAGCCATAAATTGGTTAGAAAGAATATAAAACTGAACTTTATAGTAATTAGCACCATCGACAGGTTCAACGTAATCGAAAAGAGCTTCTTCTTCACTCAGGCTGAAACTTTTATGAAAGACAATGGTAATGGCGTCATCAAAGTCGTCTTCTGTCTCATCAATAGTGCCGTTTCCGTCACGATCACTACCAAGCTTAACAAGTTTTCCAAGCGTCCTAGCCTTTAGTATCGATTCGATGTCATGATCCCCTTGAGTGGGATCTGCCGATTTCACGACAGCTTCCCTTTCGTCAGCTTTATCATCTTCATCATCTTCATCACCTTTTTCAGCGACAGGTTCCGGTTCCGTTGTTGTCGCCCCTTCCACTCTTTGATCTTCTTCCTTGAAGAGCGAGGGCAATTCCTCGTTACTGAGCTCCATACTTTCGATCTGGCCTCTCAATTGAGTTTCTTCGAGATAGGTGAGCTTGACCATTTGGTCCGATTCAGTATCAAAGGCTTCAATGACCTTTCTCTGGCCATCAAAAAATGTGACGACAAGATTAAGTCTTTGGCATTGACTGGCATCTTCACCCTCGATGACGATTGCTTCACTGGTGAGTTGGAAGGTTTGAGAGTTCTGACAAGGTGAACCATTGAGTTGTAAAGACAGACGATCGACCAGATGATCTGAAAAGGAGAATATGACTGCATGTTGCTCACCATGAGCACCAGTTTCAAGTCCCCCTACAGGCCTATCGGTGATCCAAAATCCTTGCAAACCCTGCCGGTTGAGAACGTCACTCTTTTTATGGCCGCTATCGCCAAGACAAGAGTTCAAGGCCAGAAAACTCATAACCGCCAAAAGGTGGCTTGTAAGCATTCGCGACATATGAAAATTTCCTTTGAAAATAATCGAAGGGATAAGAACATCCAAGCAACTGGTGATTTCTAACATAAAAAGGTTGGGTTTTAAAGAAATCTATAAAATTTCTAATAAAACTTATAAAATAAAAAAGGCTGCCGAGCAGCCTGTAACTTCCTGAAAAAACTTCGGTTTAAAAGAACAGAGTGGCACCTTCCTCTTCGACGTCTTTCTCAATTTCCTTTGAAAAATCGATATCTTTGAGTATTTCGATCTCTACTTTAACAGCGAACACGTGCTTGTCGATGTTGTATTCAAAGGTATCTTGAAATGAATTTGAGCCAAGCTGCTCAATCATCACTTCTTGACCTTTGATGACTGTCGGGGAGGTAATGCCAAAGTCAGCTCCGTGTTTTAAGATCAGATTCTTAAACCGGCCTAGTAATTGATTGGAAAGCTCTCCAAGCCAGTCCGTCTTATCGTTTTCTTCGATCGGAAGATCCATAGCGTTGTTAGGGTGGGTCTTAAGCAAAAAGTCGCCATCGGTGGTTAAGACGAAGGTTCCTTTCATCTCCATTCCAGCAAAACCGATCACTGCATAATTCATTATCTTGCCATCGGAAAATGTGTTAGCTGGATCTTTTTCTTTGGGATTTTCGACACCGATACTTTCAAACAGCTCAGTCGTAGCCTTATGAATGAGGCTTTTGTAGTCTTCAGGTAATTCTTTCATCTTCGCCCCCAGTTAAGGAACCCCACCTCGGTCTGTAGATTTAAAAAGTATTTACATTAAGGTTAACATTTCACCATGAGCATTTCTAATTTTTATTTCGAAAAATTCAAGGAATCTCCAATCGGAACTTCACGGAAGTCCACCCTTGAATAGACTTACCAACTTTGTTCTTTCTTGGGATAAACTTTGCACTTTTGATTGATGCAATGATGCGAGCATCCATTCCATAGCCAATCTTTTTTCTAAGCTCTGCATCGACAACTTTTCCATCACTTCCAACAAACACATCAACTGTGACAGCGCCTTCAACCCCAGCATCAATGGCATCCTCAGTATATTCAGGAATCCTCAAAGAATCCGGCACAAGCTTAGCATCAGCACTTAAGTCTTCCGTATATTCTTCCACCTCTTTCTTGCGAATCCCCTTGTCTTCTGTCATGAGAGTGTTACCAACAGGAGCACTAAATCCTCCTTTACCATTTGGAGCAAAAGATTCTTTACTCAAACCTTGCACGGGTTCAACTTGCTTGTTAGGTTGGTCTTTGGCTTTCCGCAAAGTTGGCGGCTTTTTCTCAGTCTTCTTTTTGGGTTTGGGCTTTGGCTTGGGCTTTGGTTTTGGCTTGGGCTTCGGAGGCGGCTCAGGTGGAGGCTCCTCTTTTTTCGGTTCTGGTTCTTTAATTTTGACTTTGACTCGAATCTTTTCTTGCTTTTCATTTTTTGAGAAAAGAGTCGCAGCACTAAAAACAGCTAATCCGCCACCATGTATCAAGGCCGATACGATCACTACAAGTAGCCAAATTTTTACTTCTGATTGCATACCACATCAACTCTGTTCTTACAGCTCAGATTTCATCACAGTTTTTAGTTTATCACAGTTTAGTTATCGAAGGATCACATGCATATTTGTTTAATAGTTAAGCACGGCCCAAAGCTTTTTAACAAAAAGTCAGTAACAAAAGTGATCGATAGGTAACAAAAAGAGACCAAAACTATTTTCTCGACTGACCTTTCATCACCTAAAAACCAAGATAATAGTTGATTAACAAACCGTTTCATCTTTCGGCATAGAACCTGCGTTGAGAGCGTCAGGCTTTGTAGTAAGAACTTTTGACGCAGGTAAACCATGGCTGATCACCTTCAGTTGCACGACCTAAAAGAACTATTTTACCAATGCCATTTCAAAAGACTCCTCAAGACGATTGACCATTTTCATACCGAACAGATGAGTGAAGTTATGAAAGTCGATTTGAGCATGTTGAAAGCAAATGCACACTATGAATTGCATGAAGTCGATAAAACAAAAGCGATACTTAGATTTCTTGTCGAAGAAATAGAAGAAAGTAGCGACGATCAATACTTGTACGCAAAAGCGAGACTTTGTTATTTCGAAGACCGGCTGTCAGAAGCATACAACTACTTCCTCGACCTTCATGAGAACACCGACGACAAAAGTTTTCAATTTAGAAGTCTTCTAGGACTTGCTAATGTTCTTTATTCACAAAATAATAAAGAACACCTTGAGCCTATCATTTTTGATTTAATTCGCTTCGAGCCCCTTAATAGCGACGATGAAATTGTTAGTCTACAAATCCTTTTAGGCAATTACTATGGACAAATACTAGAAGAAAAAGAAAAAGCCCAAAAATACTTTAAGCTCGCCCTTGAAAAAGCAACTTCAAACAGCTGGAATTACTTTGTCATGCGTTGTCTTTACGGAATAGCAAGCAATTTCAAAATAAATGGCCAACAATCCGAAATGAATTGTGTCCTAGATCTTTTACATGCTTACACAAACGGAACTGAGTCGAAGTACTTTCGACACCTGTACAATCAGAAGTTTAAAGAGCAGAGATTTGTATCAGACATAAGCTTAGAATTTGATAGTTCAAACAGACGTGTGTTAATTGATAATCGTTGGCTTGCTTTTCACGATAAGCCACTTCTATATCAATTTCTAGAAACACTCCATCTGGCGAATTCCTTCGTTACAAAGCCGCAAATTGCTGAGGCATTATGGCCTCATGAGAATTATAAACCGAGAATCCATGATCCTCGGATTTTTAACATTGCAAAGAGAATTAGACAACTAATCGAAAGCTACGAAAACCAGCCAGTTGTTCTCCTATCAGGTCGACTGGGGTTTAAATTAGCGAGTCAATAAAGATTTTAGGGGCACACTCAGGGAGGTCAAAAATGAGGTCAACTCGACTTAAGTACTTAATCTTTTTTTTCGGTTTTTTTTGTTTATTTAACACTGCAAGTGCCCTTAGCTTTGCCGACAGTACTCAATCGCTGG
>CAZBDM010000393.1:0-213 GCA_964490675.1 uncultured Oligoflexales bacterium | reverse complement strand
TGCAAGTGCTTTTCGTGGCGATGGTACACTACCGCTGGTTTTTTCTGGACAAGCAAAAATGCGTGGTTCAACAGATAAGCTAGATAGCAGCATAAGCTTGACAAATCTTCCAAATGCACGTCGCACTGACGCAGATGAAGACAATTGTATTACCGATGAAGATTCCTCTCTCGGTAGTATAGTGATCGCTCGTAAAAAGTTTCAAATCATTGA
>CAZBDM010000392.1:0-5004 GCA_964490675.1 uncultured Oligoflexales bacterium | reverse complement strand
GGATTTCACGACGACGAAGCAACACATCAACCGTCTAGAAATTCGGATCCGGGATTGATGAGTTCCTCAGTCATGACATGTTGCGCAACAAAGCCGTCTGTTATTCTTAAACTTTTCTTTGCAATCGTTAACCGTTGTGATAAGCCAACGTCCGCACATCAAACGCGAGATAAGACATGGACACTTCAAGGTTTTGCGGTATCCTCGGCATTGTTTTGACTGCTATTTCGACCACACTGATCGCCTCCCAAAGATGCGAAGTGATCTCCGTCGACTTTGACGCCAATAGAAGCACTTTAACCGTTCCGGCTGGCGGCTGGCTTGTGCTTAATTATATTACCGTTCCCGAGGCAAGAGCTCTCGGCAATACATTGAAGTTCGGAAAAGCGAGTGATCTCGCAGAGCTTGGCACCGAAGAACGCGCTTTTCTTTTATCGCGTAGTAAAAACCGCAACCTTCTCAGTGCCTATAGGAACTGGCATGGTGCAGGCCACCTAACGCTATCCGGTATCCGAAGTAAACTGCATGCTCACGATGGCCTAACACGACTAAATGCTGACGAGAAAGGGTTTCTCGCATACTTGGCCAGTCATTTTGCGACCCGACTGAGTGAAAGAGCGAAACGCGAGGTCGCCGACTTTTATTTGAGGCTCCGTCAACAAGTCACTGGACGCAGCCAGTTAGGCCCCTCGGACCTCTTCCCAGATCCGGCTGAGCGCCTCAAGTATATCCTTCACGTCTGCGCCTCAAGTATATCCTTCACGTCTTGGTGAAAATCGAAAGAGGCATAAGTGCACAAGATCAAAAAGAAGGCATCTCAAGACTCATCAAGAAACTGACTCCGCAGCTTAATGAAAATTCCCCTTACCCTTTCCCATATATCGACCCAAATGCATTTGATTACGGCGACTTAGACATTCTCACCAAGGCTCTCAAAGTCTACACAGGCGAGCAACCAGAGACCTGGAGAGCCCCCAGATGAGCATTGCATAGCCCGCACAGCAATACTTTCCTGGCACAAGACTCAAGTTAGCCGGCCCGCTAGCCGAATTCTTCCATTATGAAACATGTTGCAGAAATCAAAAAAATCATCGCTCAAGGCCAGACCGAAGAGGCCGCCGACGCCCTCGAGGATCTCCTCGCCATCGGCCCTCAAAATGTAGAAGCACTCAAATTGAGAGCATTACTTTTTGCCCACAAAGGCCAGTTCAACGACGAAGCAAAAGTCTGGGAAAAGATTATCGAAGTCGACAACGAAGATTTTGATGCGATCGATTACTACCGCCAACGTCAGCTTGAGGACCAAGAGCATTTCTTCTTCACTGAAGAGTTGCCCGAGGGCGGAAGACGTTTTATCACCTACCCTAAGGGTATGGTGCAGACTGCATTCTACGGACTTTTTGGGTGCCTAGTCTTTTTGACGTTTGGCCGCCTGAGTCGCTCGATCCCGGCTCTAAGTGGCAAATATCTTATGATCGCCATGTTTGCTTTGATGGTTCTGGCACCCTTTATCAAAATCATCTTTACTTGGTTAACTGCCCTTAGGTCTGTGTCGGTTAACCGCAACGGCCTTGTCTTTTCTACGCGCTTTAAAACCCTTGAATACCAATGGAATGACATAGAAAACCTCTATCTCGCCCACTCAGCGTCGGTGGACCAGAGCTCTCTCAGCCTTATCGTCAAGCCGATCGACGGTAAAAGAATTGCTGTCGAGTTAGACCTTACAGAAAACTCAACCTCCGTTAAGGCACGCTCACACCTTCTTAAGGAGCTCAAAAGGTTCAATCAAACACCAGAACACGTTGCTAGGAACGATCTCTCTCTTACTAAAAAGCAGACAATTTCTTTTTAACACCCCAAAACACCTGATGGGTTTGCCTTTTGTGGCTTGACCAAATGGCCAGTTGGCTTTATACGATTTTTTTTCCGTACACCCCTTGACAATAAATCCTGGGGACTTACCTTGCCTTTGCATTAACTGGTAGTTGACGTAGGCTGATCTTTGTCCTAGCCTCGCCTATCAGGATTCACTTTTAACCTTCGTAGTTTCTAGTAGATTGGAGGAACTTCCATGAAGATCAGGCCATTGCAGGATCGTATTCTTATCAAACGCCTTGAGTCAGAAGAGCGCTCAGTCGGCGGTATCATCATCCCAGACAACGCTAAAGAAAAACCAATGGAAGGCGAAGTTGTCGCAGTTGGTAACGGCAAAACCTTAGAGGACGGCTCTGTTCGCAAGCCGGATGTTAAGCCTGGTGACAAAGTTCTTTTCAGCAAATACGCTGGTTCAGAAATCAAGCTAGATGGCGTCGAGCACCTTGTTATGCGCGAAGACGACATCCTTGGTGTCCTTGAGTAATTAAAGCTTAAAAAAAACGTTTAAAAATTTTCACCACATGAATTCTTTTTATAAGGATGACAACGAATGAGTAAAATCATTAATTTCGGCGAAGACTCTCGCAAGAAAATCCTCGCTGGCGTCAACACTCTAGCAGACGCAGTACGTGTAACTTTGGGACCAAAAGGCCGTAACGTCGTTATCGAAAGAAGCTTCGGCTCCCCTACGATCACAAAAGACGGTGTCAGTGTCGCCAAAGAAATCGATCTTGAAGACAAGTTTGAGAACATGGGCGCTCAAATGGTCAAGGAAGTTGCTTCTAAAACTTCTGACAACGCTGGTGACGGTACAACAACTGCTACTGTCCTCGCACAAGCGATCTACCGTGAAGGCGCGAAACTTGTATCTGCAGCTCACAACCCGATGGAACTTAAGCGCGGCATTGACAAAGCGGTTAAGGTTCTCATTGACGAACTCGACAAAATCTCTCGCCCAACCAACAGCCGTGACGAAATCGCTCAAGTTGGTGCCATTTCTGCTAACAACGACATGGAAATCGGCAACATTCTAGCTGACGCTATGGACAAAGTCGGTCGTGACGGTGTCATCACTGTTGACGAAGCAAAAGGAATGGAAACAACTCTTGATGTTGTAGAAGGTATGCAGTTCGACCGCGGTTACCTTTCTCCTTACTTCGTCACTGACTCAGAAAGAATGGAAGTCGTTTACGAAGACGCCCTTATTCTTATCCACGACAAGAAAATCTCTAACATGAAAGATCTTCTTCCTATTCTTGAGAAAGTTGCTCAATCAGGAAAGCCTTTCATCATTGTCGCTGAAGATATCGACGGTGAAGCTCTTGCAACACTCGTTATCAACAGACTTCGTAACATCCTCAAGTGTGCTGCCGTTAAAGCTCCAGGCTTCGGTGATCGCCGCAAAGCAATGCTTGAAGACATCGCTGTCCTTACTGGCGGAACCGTTATCTCTGAGGAACTCGGCTACAAACTAGAGAACATGACTGTTGAGCAACTTGGCCAAGCAAAACGTATCTCTATCACTAAAGACAACACAACAATCGTTGACGGCAAAGGCACAAAAGCTGACATCGACGCACGTGTTAAGCAAATCCGTTCAGAAATCGACAACTCAACTTCTGACTACGACAAAGAAAAGCTACAAGAGCGTCTTGCTAAGTTAGTTGGCGGTGTCGCAGTTGTTAAAGTTGGTGCGGCTTCTGAAATCGAAATGAAAGAGAAAAAAGCGCGCGTCGAAGATGCTCTTAACGCAACACGAGCTGCAGTTGAAGACGGAATCGTCCCTGGTGGTGGTACTGCTCTTCTTCGTGTTCAGGCTGCTCTTGACGCTATGGACCTCGAAGGCGAAGAAAAGTTTGGTGCGCAAATCATCAAACGTGCTATCGAAGAGCCGCTTCGTCAAATCTCTCGCAACGCTGGTGTCGAGCCTGCCGTTGTGGTTGACAAAGTACGCGCAAGCTCTGATGTTGCTTTTGGCTTCAACGCTCTTACCGAGACTTACGAAGACCTCATGAAAGCTGGCGTCATCGACCCAACTAAAGTGACTAAAACAGCTCTTATCAACGCTGCTTCTGTTGCTTCTCTTCTGCTTACGACTGAGGCAATGGTTGCTGAAAAGCCTGAAGAGCCAGGTGCACTTGCAACTCAACCTCCAATGCCTGGCGGCATGGGCGGCATGGGCGGCATGGGTGGAATGATGTAGGATTCTACCTGTCCTATCAGAGGGTTCTGCCCTCTGATGGCCAAGCGGATACAAAAAACGGATACAAAATCGGATTAGACTTCCGATGCGTTTCCAAAAAATCCGTGCCTACGAGAAAAGAAAGATCCCGAGTCCGAGAAATTGGACTCGGGATTTTGCTATTTTTAGGCTCGCTACTGGGAAGAATTAATGACGCGCAAATGTCCATACTGCTTTGGCTCGGAAGAAGTTGGCGTTGGATCAGGCACTTGATTTTGAGCGGCTTTCCGCTGCTCTCTTGACCATTGCCTGGAAGCCGTGTTCTCGATGCCATCTGTATGAACATACCGCATGGTTGTAGAAATATCCTTGTGACCGGCGATCTTCTGAACCTGCGGAAGCGGTAAAGGCGCGTCCATACCATAGCCGTTGGCAAGATTGGTTAGGCACGTATGCCTAAGGCTGTGAAAATGGATCTCCCTAACTCCCGCCTTGGCGCAATACTGAGAAAACTTCCTGACCGCCCAGGTGCTGGTCTCAAAGAGCAAATCATCCTCTGATTTAACTCTCGCCATCCTGCGCTTCAGGATATTTTGCATATCCTCGTTCATCTCGATGATCCGGAAAGTTTTTCCCTTGGTGGTCTTCTTAATCTTCTTTTCCTTTTCGCTGTAGGAGCGACGGACGATGATGCAGTTTTTTGGAAAATTGACATCACGGGAAGTAAGAGCACCAATTTCACCTTTCCTCATTCCTGAACGGAGAGCAAAAAGTACAACATCGTAAAGTTCCGAAGCCTTGCCTGGACGCATCTTGAATTGCCGCATGAAGTACTCCGGCTCAGGAAGGTGAGCCGTACCTCGCTTAGCAAGTCTTTTGTAGAAGACCCCACCCCCTTCTAGCCAGGTAAGAAATTTGTCTTCTTCGTCCAGACGCCAGAAGTCGTA
>CAZBDM010000391.1:4559-5012 GCA_964490675.1 uncultured Oligoflexales bacterium | reverse complement strand
ATATGCCGATCAAGCGCTTTTTAGTGGACTTAAAGAGGCAAGGCAAAGTGCAAGAGTATATGCAACTTCTGCTCGAAAACTATAACCCGCAAGCTGCTGAAGGGATTATGTGCCGCGATCTTGTTTCGATTAGTTGGGATGGCTTTCTGTTTGATTGCGACTTCAATCAGATGCTGAACATGCCCCTCGGCGGTAAAAAACAGTCTATTTGGGATATCAAATCACTAAATCAGATCAACGACCAAGACATTTACAGCGAAGATCACTGTTACGGTTGTACAGCGGGAGCCGGGAGCTCTTGCGGCGGAGCCCTGGCATAATCTTAACTCATTAAAGAAGGGAAGTTACATGGAACTCAATGTCGATAAAGCTGTAAGAGAGCGCTATAGCGAAGCTTCAAAGAAACAAGAGGTCAGTCTATCAGGGCTGACGCACTATAAATTATTGGGCAGC
>CAZBDM010000391.1:1516-4549 GCA_964490675.1 uncultured Oligoflexales bacterium | reverse complement strand
TCTCTTGGTGTCAAGGGCTTTGTAGTGCGTCAGCCCTGGTCAGTCTATGCTGCCCTGTTGACTATAACAAAGAATATCTTAAAGCCATCCCCTCTGAGGTCATAGAAAGAGATTACGGCTGTGGAGACCCATCTCAGTACCTTAAAGAAGGAGAAACCGTGTTAGACCTGGGCAGCGGCGGTAGAAAAATCTGCTTTATCGCTTCACAGGTGGTTGGTCCAAAAGGCAAAGTCATCGGCGTCGATACTAACGAAGACATGCTTAAACTCGCTCGTGAATCTGCACCAACGGTTGCAGACAATATTGGTTACAGCAATGTTGAGTTTCGCAAAGGTGAGATTCAAGATCTTGCTCTCAATGGCGATAAGGTTGAAGCGTGGCTAAAGGAACACCCTATCAGTGACGACAAAGGCCTCAGGGACTTTAAGAACCTCTGCACCGAACTTAGAAAATCGCAGCCCTTGATTGAAGATGAGTCGATCGACGTGGTTGTCAGTAATTGCGTCCTCAATCTCGTAGATCACGAAGACAAAGCGAATATGTTTAAAGAAATTTTCCGCGTTTTAAAACGTGGAGGACGCGCTGTGATTAGTGATATCGTTAGCGATGAAGATATTCCTCAACATATGCAAGATGATCCGGAATTGTGGAGCGGCTGTATCTCAGGCGCTTATCAAGAACACGCTTTTCTTAAAGCCTTTGAGGATGCGGGATTTTATGGGATTAGCGTTTTAAAACGAGAAGAAACTCCTTGGCAAACTGTCGAAGGTATCGAGTTCAGGTCGGTGACAATCGAAGCATTTAAAGGCAAACAAGGAGACTGCTGGGACCATAAAGAGGCCGTCATGTTGAAAGGTCCTTTCAAAAGCGTTACTGACGACGATGGTCACACTTTTTTACGTGGTCAACCTGTCGCGGTTTGTCGTAAGACCTTCGAAATCTTTTCAAAAGCACCCTATAAAGACTTCTTCGAACTCATTAAGCCGCTTAAAGAAGTGCCTGAAGACCAGGTGCGGGCATTTCCTTGTGAACAGGCTATCTTATTGAGGACAGCGGCCGAACTGAAAGGCGAAGGCTATAGAGAAACTATAAGCTGTGATACAGAGTCAGGATGCTGCTAGATGCAAAGTGACAGCCTCGGATCATTATCGGTCATTGTCCCGGTTGGTCCGGGGGATATCTCGTGGGTAAAACTCTGTGAAGAATTAATCGATCTACCGGAAAGCACTGAAGTCATTTTTATCTTCTGTGACTCACTGCCAAGCCTGATTCCCCCAGCCCTGCACCGCTTACAGAACCGCCTAACAGTGAAGATACTGAAAAGCCCCAAAGGACGTGGTAAGCAAATGAACCTCGGTGCAGCCGAAGCGTCACGACCATTTCTTTGGTTTCTCCACGCCGACAGTCGATTTGGTCAAGACACTCTTCTGTCACTAAGAAGAAGCCTTAAAAAGTATCCCAAAGAATTTTTGTACTTCGACCTCGCCTTTCTGGGTGATGGACCACAACTCATGAGAGTCAACACACTTGGCTGCTGGATTCGATCTCATTACCTTGGGATGCCGTTTGGTGATCAAGGATTCTGCCTTAGCAAAGAAGTCTTTGACGAGTTGGGAGCCTACCGTACCGATGTTACGAGTGGTGAGGATCATCTTCTCGTCTGGAAAGCGCATCAATCAGGGATCAATCTGAGAGCAACTCGCGGCACACTTTACACCTCAGCAAGGCGCTATAAGTCAAAGGGTTGGCTGACAACCACTTTGAGGTGCAATGTCCTTACTTATAAGCAAGCGATTCCACAGTGGGTGACCTACCAGAAAAGAAAATGGAGTAGATCTCTACGATGAAGGTTGCGCTTGCCATTTTTGTCAAAACAGTAGGGCTTTCGCCAACAAAGACCCGGTTAGCTAAAGGTATTGGTAAAGATAATGCAGTTGATTTTTACAGATTATCCTACCAAGCGATTAGAGACACAGCTAAAGAATTTCAAAATCAAATGAAAGATCATCAAATCGAAATATTTTGGAGTGTCGCTGAAAAAGAAGCGCTAAATAACGATGATTGGCAAGATTTTCCAACAACTTGGCAGGGTGATGGAGAGCTAGGCGACCGCTTACAATATGTCTACCAGGAACTCAAAAAAGATCACGATGCAGTGATCTTTATAGGAGCCGATTGCCCTCAACTTTCTGCCAAACTGCTCTGCGATGCGATTAAGCTTTACGAAGAGCACAAGCAAACATTTGTCATCGGACCATCTCAAGATGGAGGATACTGGCTATTTATGGGAGGAATCGACCTTCCGCCAAGTGTTTGGCTTGACGTCCCTTACAGTTGTGACCGGACTCTTGAAGCGTTCCGGGGGAACCTCAAGCCTCTCGCCCCTGTCTATGAAATCGATCTTTTAAGAGATGTCGATGAAATCGATGACTTGATAGCCCTAAAGAACACTCTTAAAGCTAGGCAAACGATCAGTCCCTCGCAAAAACAACTATTGAGTTGGCTTGATAACACCCTCTCAGGTTAGAAAATCTAGGCTTACCTTAAAAAGCGAGTTTCTTATATTCACCAGTAACAAGCTTGAAGATGATCTGCTTATTTTGCCAGTCAACTTGGTAAGAGGGAATCAACTCCTCAAAATTGCACCAACCACCACCGTATTCTCGCAAATCATATTTTCTTAAGATCTCCTCAATGGAGGTGCTAAATAGGTTCGCCAGGGTCATTTTCTTTGAGGTTTGACCTTTTTTGACAACAACAGCAACCTCCCCGTCTTTGTCGCTCTTAACTTGACCACCAAAATAGAAACCACCTATGAGAATCATTGTATCGCCTTTTGGAGATAAAACGATCGCTCTGCGTCCTATAAACTCATTCCACCTCCAAAGGTCGCTTCCATTTTTATTTTTGACAACTGTAGAGCGCGTCTCAACGTCGGAGATGACCGTTAGCTTTGTTTGAGTGTCTTTATAGTTAATGTCTTCGAAGGGCGCTGGCTTCATTGCGTATATCCACCATAGCAAAAAAATAAGA
>CAZBDM010000391.1:0-1506 GCA_964490675.1 uncultured Oligoflexales bacterium | reverse complement strand
CTCATGTATAACATCAGCTTTCCACCTTTGTTGCTTTGATGATGTATTGGTCGGGTAGCTCCTCTTGAAGAATCTCAGCCTTAAATCCGGCCTTCTGAAGCTCCTCAGCAACAACACCTGGTTTCATTTTACCGTGCTTGGGACCTTTGCTAGAAGATGGGTCAAAATCGACAACAAATACTGATCCATCTTTTTTAAGATACCTTTTGAGAGTTTCTCCGTAAGCGACTCGGTTTGCGATGTGATGCCAAGTATTGACAATCAGAATACGATCCATGTCAAGACTTGCGATCTTGGGATCGTCAGGACTCGCCAAAACGGTTTTGACGTTTTCCCAACCTGACTTTTTAATACGTTCGTCCATGTGCTCGATCAGTGATCTTTCAATATCGACACCGTAAACAATTCCTGTGCTACCAACTGCTCTTTGCAAATGTGGTAGAAAATATCCAGTCCCAGCCCCGATATCTGCAACTTTCATCCCTTTTGTAAAAGTCATCTTTGAAATGACGTGACTTGGTTTCTGCCAGCCGTCACGAGCAGGATCGTCGAAAATTTTGGACCACTTTTCAGCATCGTTAAAGCGCATATGAGCATGGTGACCGTGATGTTCATGTTGCTTTTCATCGTGATCATGAGTCACACAGGACCAAAGGGCAGCAACGAAAGTAAGAAAAGGCAATAGCTTCATGGGCACTCCTTAGTTATGGAAAACACTCTCAAATTTGAAAATGTCTCATTTTGTTTAACCACCTGTTACAACATCTCGGCTATGTTTCATAGATAAGCAAGCATTATAAACCAAGCCGCTTAATCTAACCTACTAATTTCTCTTATCAAAAAGGAAATATAAAAAGTCTTGCCGAAAATATTATTCATTTGCTGAGTGACGGTGAATTGCGAAAAGGCATAGGTGATAAAGAATATAGCCATGCGATGGAAATGTCTGACAACAAGATAATAAAGCAAGATTTGATATATGCCTATAAGCAAATAGCCGCCAGGGAAATTTTCTAAACCACTAAATAAAAGTCTTAAATGAAGTCGCAAAGAAAGCTCTTTTACTATATTTCAGTCATGCTGCTCGTCACATCTCTGCTTTTGATTGTCGCGAATAATGTTCCGGTTTTCATGAGCTATCGATGGGTATGGGCGCCCGGCTTTTTGGTGTTTTCCATTATGTTCTATACTAATGCATTATCGCACAAGAGTGTTCGCAGTGCATTGATATATGGGATATTATTTGTTGGTATTTTGCAGCACTCTTTGTGGATACATGCCAATGATTGGTATAAAAGGGGAACCTTTGAAGATTTTTATACTCTGATAGTCGTTGTGCTGTTATTTGCCATACTGGACAGACAAAAGTATTATTTAGAGTGGCAGAAATTGGCTAAAATCGGGTTATTGTTTTTCATTATAACAGGAATTATGACGCTCATCGCGACCGCTAAAAATCCAATGGTGGTTCGGGCTTCTTACTCGAGCGGGCAGTTGAAGATGGCT
>CAZBDM010000390.1:4718-5014 GCA_964490675.1 uncultured Oligoflexales bacterium | reverse complement strand
TCACGCTGGTGCGATTATTTCAGGATCGCACGGTACGGCGGCTGAGAAAATGGACGCCTTAAGAGCTGCTGGAGTGGCTGTGTCAGAGTCTCCTGCAGATATCGCTAAAACTCTTATTGCGGCCATGAAGTGAGACGTTTGTGTTAGGGATCAGGCATTTTCATGGAGTTGCCATCGATCTTTGGCAAGGAGACCTGACTCAGTTCTCTTGTGACGTTATGGTCAACGCTGCCAACTCTTCTTTAGCGGGAGGGGGCGGCGTTGATGGTGCTCTTCACAAAGCTGGTGGTCCCGAT
>CAZBDM010000390.1:0-4708 GCA_964490675.1 uncultured Oligoflexales bacterium | reverse complement strand
ACGGCGCTCCCCGAGATCGAGCCGAACAGCGCCGAGGCGACCACTGAAATTTTGGCCGCGCCGCCGCGCTGGCGGCCCATCGTCGCCATTGCGAGGTCGGTGAAGCAGTGGTCACAACTGCCGGTAAGCTTCCGGCAAAGCATCTCATACATACAGTCGGACCTCTATGGCAAGGTGGTGAAAACGACGAAGAAGAAAAGCTGGCCTCATGTTACCGCGCAAGCCTGATGACCGCAGAAGAGCTAAAGGCTCGTCACATAGCCTTTCCTGCTATCAGTACTGGTGTTTACAAGTATCCCTATGAACAAGCCGCCGAGGTGGCTTTTTATAGTATTAAGTTTACCATCGAGATGAAAGAAGCTTGTCAATTTGTCAAGCGTATCACCCTCGTCCTCTATAACGATGAAATTTACAAGGCTTTCCAGTCGGCTCTCTTTAAGATCTTTCCAGAAGATGTTGAGTGATTTCTATGGAAAAAGAGCAAAAGATCCACTTAAAAGATCTCACCTACTATAAAACGGGTGGCCGGTGCCGAAGGTTTTATGCTCCTTCAACAAAAGAAGAGCTTATTGAAGCCGTCAGACAAATAAAAAAGCATCGTGAACCTCTTATTGTCATTGGAGGCGGTAGCAATACTCTTGTTTCAGATGAGTATTGGCCAGGAGCAGCGCTTAGCTTTCATAAGTTTTCAAAGTTAGAGCGCCAGTCGCAAAGACTCATCTGTGGCGCGGGTGTAGAAAACACTGCAATAGCGCAGTTTGCTCTAAGTCACGCGCTTGCTGGTTGTGGCTGGATGAATAGGCTTCCTGGGCAGATAGGTGGTACGGTTCGTATGAATGCTCGCTGCTACGGTGGGGAAATCAGCCAAATCTGTAAAGTCGTCAGATGCGTTAACCGCGACGGTGAAGAGGTTGTTTACGATGAACCGCAAAAAGTCTTTCACGGTTATAAAGACACACACTTTATGACAAGTGGTGAGCTCATTTATGAAGTCGAGCTTTTCTTAACTCCTGGTGATAAGGATCAGATAAAGCAGAAGATGGATCACTGCGAAAGTGACCGTTTGTCAAAGGATCAATTCGTCTATCCAAGTTGCGGCTGTGTCTTTAAAAATGATTACACGGTAGGTGTGCCAAGCGGTCTGCTTTTAGAGAAGGCTGGACTGAAAGGCATGACTTACGGAGGAGCGCAGGTCAGCGACAAGCATGCTAACTTTGTCTATAACAAGGGAGCCCATTCTACTGATGTTTTAGAACTCAGTCTTAAAATGAGAGAAGCAGTATGGCAACGTTTTGGTGTCTGGCTTGAGTACGAAATGGAAATTTTAGGAAGGATACCCGACCATTTAAAAGAGAAAATCTCTCAAAAAAAATCTCATCAAATAAACAAGCTGGAACTCGAAGAGCTCAAACAAGCATTTCAGAAACGCTCTCAATTATAGAGAAAATGATGACCCCAAAGACTTAAGCAGTATTCCTGACTGTTTGTATTGGAGGTTATTTCAATGATCAGATGCTGAGGGTTGAGGAATAATAAGTTTCACAGAGCCGAATTCTTTGAGCCTTTCTTGCGTATGATCTTTTGCTTTATCGAGCCAGGATAAAAGCTGGTCTTTTTTGTAGGGATAAGGGTCTTTATCTAGGACCAAAAGGCCTATGCTGTCTCTTCTTTTTAGGCATTTGCTGTCTAAGGGTTTTAGTTCTAGCTGGTAGCCAAGGTGTGGGAAAGCAATGGTTTGACTGCAGATGACTTTGTCGCTGTGGGATCTTTCTAGGTAGCTTTTAGCTTCTTTAAGAGCGTTAAGGGTGGTGAAATCGGGCTTGTTTATATTAAACCAACCTTCGTGAAAAAGCGGAAAAACAAACACTAAAAGTCGCCAAAGCTTCTTTGAATAAAAGCGCGGTAGATGATTGTAAAGAGAGATAAGGGCCGCAAAAGAAAAGATGACGAGCACCAACGGGTAATAATGGCCGTACTGATGCATGGCTTTATAGCTTGATGCACTGCCGAGAATCAGTATGCCTGGTAGCGATGCGATTAAAAAAGTTCTATGAAAAAGCGGTAAGAAAAGAAGTATACCGTAAAGTTTCCACCAGCCTGAACTAACAAGGTCTTTTGTGAGAATAAGAGGTGAGGTCAGAAGGCTGATTAAGATCTCTTTTTTATCAGATCCATAATGAGCCCAGAAGTTAAGATAGGTTGGTCTTAAAGTTTTGTCAGAAAGGAAATAGGGCTGTGCCCAAAGGAGATTAAAAGATAACAAGGCGATACTAATTAAAATTAAAGAAAAGCAAAGTCTTTTTCTGCCTGAAAAGAATAGCCCCGCGCAGGAAAAACTGGCCATATAAAGAGCAAGATCTTCTTTGATCGCTAAGAACAATAGAGCCGCTACGATAATCCCCAAAGTTGATTTCTTCTGCCAAAAGTAGATGAAAGAGAGCAGCGCTAAAGGAATAAAGCACTCGATACGAAAGCCATTATTCATAACGGTCGCGACAAAAGGAGTGGTGGAAAAGCTTAAACATATTAGCAGCGCATCGATGTCTGTGAGCTTTTGGAATTTAGCAATCTTGTAAAGTACCAATACTGATAAAAAGACTAATAGTGGCCCCAAGAGAACCAAAAAAAGCGGAGAAGAAAAGACGTAATGAAAAGGCAGTAGCAAAAACACTATCCAGGAAGGATGAACGCCCAAATGATTGACGTCATAAATCGGGCTATACATGAAACGGCCGTTATAGGTGTTGTAAAGCATCCAGTCAAAAATACTAAAGTCTATACCGTTAAGCTTGACCGAGGCGAAATAAAGTAGCGTCGTTCCTATGAAAAGAGAGGCGACCGCAGCAAAAAAAACAGCAAGCTGATAGCGGGAGAGGTTTAAGTCGAAAAGTTGCTTGGGTTTTTTAAGGAAATAAAAGAGCAGAACGAGAGCGGAAAAGCCGTACTGATAGTTTCGAAAGGAGACTTTCTCTGAAATGCTAAAGGCTTCAAGAAAAGGTAAAAAAATGGCCGCTACAAATAAACATAAAGCGGCCGATAAAAAAAAGTTAGACTGACGATCCATCACTCGACGTTAGTGCCAATCTTTTTGAGCATTTCAAAGGTGTAGATTCCCGTATTGTGACCGTCGTCAAACTCAATCGATAAAGCGTAGCGGCCAACCGAATCAATTTTAACAGGTCGCAATTCATCACTGATGTCTTCGTCTTTAAGGATCTTCTCTCCGGTGTGCTCGTCTATACACTTTGCACACGGGCATTTTCTTCTCAGCATGACGACGTCAAAAGTCTGAGAGCTGTGGTCAGTCCAAGTGATACCAAGAGTGCGGTCATCAATCTGCCAAATCTCTTTTATGGAAAGGATCTGTGTCATTATTTAAGCCTTTTGTTTTTGCCAGGTTAAACTAAAAGAACCAAGGGCTTGGCCTTGCCCGGCTGCAATCATGTTTACTTCTTTTATAGTTTGCTCGGCTGCGGTCATATAAGCTTTGGCTGACGGGCTATCAGGATATTCTACGGCCACTGGTTTTGCGTCTTCACCGCCTTCCATAACAGCTGCTTCAAAGGGAATCTGAGAAAGCAGCGGAACAGCAAAAGATTGAGCGATCTTTTTCCCGCCGCCGCTACCAAAGAGTTCGTGACGTTTTTCACAACCATCACAAATGAACCAGCTCATCGTTTCAATGACACCAATGACGGGAACCTTTAAGGTCGAGAACATTGATACCGCTTTTTTAACGTCGATAAGCGCGATGTCCTGCGGGGTGGTTACGATCACTGCGCCGGTAACCGAGACGCTTTGTGATATCGTCAGTTGGATATCACCGGTCCCTGGTGGGTAGTCGATGATTAGATAGTCAAGTTCACCCCAAGCTACATTTGTCAGAAACTGCTTCACAACACTGCCAGCCATCGGGCCTCTTAAAATGTTGGCGTTGTCTTTTGCGGAAGCAAACATTGAGATCGAAATAACCTTTACGCCAAAAGCTTCTGGCGGGACGACAAGCTTGCCCTCGACAGCGGTTGGTACCCCAACGCCTGTCATATGAGGTAAAGAAGGCCCATAGATGTCAGCGTCCATAAGGCCCACTTTCAAGCCTTTTTCTTTGAGGCTTAAAGCAAGATTAACAGCGGTCGTTGATTTACCAACCCCGCCCTTTCCAGAAGCAACCGCAATGATATTCTTGACGTGACCAAGACCCGATGTTTCTGGACCAGAGGAGGCAGCACTCTTAGCCGGTCTTTGTGGGGGTGGTGTGTATTTTTGTGGTTGTGCCCGCTTTTGCTCGCTATCGAGCTGCGCTTCTTTTTTCTTACCTTTAAATGAGGAAAAAATTCCCATTAGTCATCCTTTATTCGTTCTCTTCGATATACTTTGCCGCCTGAATGGCAGCTTGGCAGCCCATACCGGCAGCAGTAATCGCCTGCTTAAAGGTGGGATCTGCGATATCTCCGGCTGCAAAGACACCCGGTGTCTTGGTTTCCGTGTAGTTGCTTACTTTGATATAGCCATGGTCGTCAACATCGACGTAAGGCATGAAAATATCAGAGTTTGGTTTATGACCGATAGCCATGAAAATTCCATGAACGTCGACTTTTTCAATTTTGCCAGACTCGGCGTCTTTTAACATAGCGCCCGTCACACCGGCCTGGTCAGAAAGAACTTCGTCGATCGCAAATGGAACCATAAACTTAATTTTTTCGTTCTT
>CAZBDM010000389.1:0-5022 GCA_964490675.1 uncultured Oligoflexales bacterium | reverse complement strand
AACAAGGCGCAACAATCTCAACGACATTGGAATAAGGCTGGCTGCTTGTAGCAACTCCACGCATTTTGATCCTATTATTGACCTTACCAAACATTTGTGAGAAGGCGATTCGAATGTGACCGCTTAAAGGATCATCACAGGACTCATAGACTTTCATATCGTAGATATAATCGGAAGCACATATTGTCGAAGAAGCTGCTTTGATTTTGTCGAATCTATTTTTATCTTTCTTGTCGATATTTCTTCTTAATGTGCCTATACCGCATTCAGGATCACTGATAGACTTTCCAAAAAGGACATTTTCTTTGATCGCTCCTTTTTCGTCTTTAGTCAGCACAGAGATACTAGCCGTATCGTTGACAATGACAGCAGTCGATTTAGTCACGTGGGCATCTGCGACATAACGAGAGTTGATCGTTGATGACGGGTTTTCTTTTATTGCGGCAGCAAGCAAATCCTCTTTACTAAACCAAAGGTCAAAGTCTCTCGTCGTTATGTTGTAGAAGTATAATTCATTATTCAAATTGACCAGTAGTTTGTCATTATTCCGATCTAGAACTGCCCCGCGCAAATTTGAATCATCTTTCAATTGATAAAATTCATACTTTAGTCTCGCGAGCCCTCCTTCTAAAGTCACCGTTTCTGTCAATTTTCGCACTCCATTATTTGACAAAAAGCCTGGACAATAAACTTCATCTTTGATGACGTCACACCGATCTGAAATTGATCCTAGCTTTCCTACCGAATAAAATCCTTCGAACATGCCATTGTCGATGAGATAGTTTTTTATCTTTTCCGCTCCAGGTTTATTGGAAATGATATAGCGCCCATCATTCAACCAAACAAAGTGATCTTTGGCCAAATAAAAAGGCTGTGAATGTTTGTATGAAAGCGGTTTGGTTGTTTTCACCAAATATTGATCGGGATCATGAAAATAGGTAAATCCCCATTCTTTCTTTTGTCGGTTAGTCCGGTAGACAATGAGTTTTCCTTCAGGATCGTAGAAAAACAAAGTCGGCTCAAAAAAGTCTGCGATGCGAAAAGAGTCATGATAAACGACAGATAATTTTTCTTGATTCTCTGAAAAACCTGTCCAAGTCAGAATAGAGAATTCCATCCTTTCATCATCTTCCCAGTCTCTGCCATTCGACCCGACAATCAAATGCGTCACACCCGATTGGCGCTGAAAACCGACAAAAAGAGCACCAGGATAGAAGGACCGATCATCTATCTTCAATTGAGTGTTGGCCTATAACCCTCTGAGATCATTTGAAATCTGGTTTTGTTTTAAAACCTCTGAAAAGTTTTTTGTTGAAACTACGTCATCTGAAGAAACTTTTATAAAATCGCCAGTTATCAGATTATTAAAATAACGGTTACCACTTTCATCCATACCATAGACATCAGTATTGTCGCCAAACTTGCAAGCGCTCGGTGCATCCTTTTTTGAAAGCTTTTTAAGGTTCGCATCATAGAAAGCATTCTGGCATTTGATCGATGTATCTACCACTTCGTAACGGTCATTGAAATCATCTGGTTTTAAAAGAGACTCTTCATACTTTAGTTGTATAAAGGCGGTTTTACTATTACTCGCCACTTGGATAAAAGGTTCATAAACTGGTTTTTCTTGATCTATTTCTTCTCCATCAGAAATAGATAGAGAAAGTGGCTTCATAGGTAGATCTTCTCGATTGAGTTTTTCGGAAAAAGAAAGACGACCGTCTTTTTCGATTACATGAAATATGTGGTCTTCTGTTTTTCTTTGGCCACCGATGAAATAAACACGACCACTGGGATCGATGGAAGTTTGTTTATTGAAAGTCAAACGCTGTCTATAAGAGGATCGGTGGGCACTTTCGGCTTGACCATCAAATATTTCCATTTCGCTTAAAGACCCAGAAGCTTTCCAGACAAGCTTGATTCCCTTTAAACGGTCAAAAAGCAAGAGACGATCGATTGAAATAGAGCGGACTGTCGAGCCCTGTTTAAACTGGAGAAAATAAATTCCCTCTTCAGCACATGTCATAGCAATGACATTATTGAGGTTAACTTTAAATGGGTCCTTAAATCTTTCCTCTTCTATTTTTCGATGACTTCCTGCTTCTAAATAAATCTGATTTGTTTTAGCATCAATGCGGTAAAGAAAACCTGATTCGAAATAAGGCCGACCAAGCTGGAAAGATGACGCTCCCGAACTAAAAAAATAATAGTCGCCATTCTTGGCTACACAACCGAAATCTTCCTTCATAAAAAAAAGAGAACCTTGCTTGACCTTCCTTGCAGTGAAACCAATTTGAGGAACCTTTTGACTAAGAGTTTCAAGATCAACTTTTACGCCCACGGCACCGTCTTCTGTTAGCTGCATCCCATCTTTTGAGATTGCCGTTAAGGTCTCACTATTTAAAACTTTACTTTCCGCCGTTACACCATCCTCTTGAAACAATTGACTGAGAAAAGGAGTGTAGCCTTTTGCGTAGATACCGATGGGAATGGTAGCTGTCTGCTCTTCAACACGGGTATTTTGTGTTGAGGGCTGCATGACACTTAAAGCCACTTTTAATCGTGTTGTCTTTGATGTGATTTTAAACTGGCACACATAACTGAGACTCAATTCACCTTGATCCTGGCAGGAAAGATCTGCAACTTCACCTTTCTCGACGGTTGGTTCGTTCCATCGGAAAGAAACATCGTCACTGATCATATCTGTTCTTACTTCTTGTCCAGAATCTGTCTTTGCGACAACGAAACAAGATAGTTTGAAGATATTTTTTTCTGCTTCTACAAAATTACAACGGTTTCGTGCTGAATCGTAATTTAAAAGATGATGGCCATTGATCCAAACAGGTTCGTCAATACTGGTTTCTTGTTCATTGGAAGAAGCGGTCGCATCATTTTGCTGGAACTCGTGCGAAGAGCCATCACTCGATTGCTCATGCACATCGTTTTCGGATGATCCATCTAGACTTTTTTGAACAGAATGGGTATCGGCACTACACGCTGACATCAAAAATACCAATAGACTTAAAAATAGACCGATAGAAATGTGTCGATGCATTTGCCCCCCAACAACCCTAAGGTTATAGAGCGACATTTTTACCCCAACACTTTAAATGCACTGTTTTGTAAACTTAACCCTCTAACTTTAAGAGCAAAAACAGCCCGTAAGACTTGCAAATAATCATGCTTGTGAAAGCCAAATAATCGAATGGCTTTGAATGTTCAAATCTTAAAAAATAACGCTCTCGGAAGTATAGGCTTTGCTATCCCGGTCATCACTGACACCTATAAAACGAAAAATTTTTCGCCGCTTGACCAGAAGGGGTTTTCCCTGCGAGCAATGGCAAAACTGGAGAATCAAATCTTTCACTGGTGAAAGTCTCCTGTTAGACACAAAACTCTCCCCTATGATGAAGGTAGCATTGAAGATATACTTGAATGCAGACTATCGATAAAAATCCTCACGAGGCATGACCAATGATGAAACTAAATGTAAATGGCAAAGACCTTGAGACTGACGCCCCATCGGATACTCCCCTGCTCTGGGTGCTTAGAGAAGACTTTAAACTAAATGGTTCGAAGTACTCTTGTGGTACTGGATTCTGCGGTGCCTGCATGGTGCTTCTTGATGGTGAGCCGCTAAAAAGCTGTGTTATGCCCATTAGCGGTGTTGGCAGTAAGAAGATTGTGACGATCGAAGGGCTTGATGCGCAAAGCTCTCACCCTGTACAAGTGGCATGGAGAAAACACAATGTCGCTCAATGTGGATTTTGTCAATCTGGTCAGATCCTCGCGGCTGCCGCGCTTCTCGAGCGTGACAAAAATCCTAGCACTGAAACCATCAAGTCTTCCATGGCTGGCAATTTATGTCGCTGCGGTACCTATCCTCGCATCGAAAAAGCCATCAAAACAGCTGCGGAACTCATGCGCAACAAAGAAAGCATAAAAGGAGCAGGCGATCATGGATAAAGAACTAAGCCGCAGAGATGTCATTAAAGGTGCTGGCATCGCCAGCGCTAGTGTCGTTTTTGGAACCTACATTCCCTTTGGCAAAAGAGTGTTTGCCCAGACATCAACATCGGCAGAGTACAAGCATAACGCTTGGCTTCGCATTAGCGACAATAACGACATTCACTTTGTCCTCGACAAGACAGAAATGGGTCAAGGCAGTATGACAGCCCTCCCTATGGTGATAGCCGAAGAGCTCGAGGTCGACCCAAAGAACATTAAAGTCGAGTTTGCTCCGGCAAACAGGGCCTATATCAACACGGATTTCGGTGTCCAGCAAACCGGCGGTAGCACCGGTGTCAAGACGACCTTTCACAACCTACGCCGCACCGGAGCCAACGCTAGAGCAACTCTCATAGCTGCTGCGGCAAAAAAGTGGTCTGTCCAAGCTTCTGAGTGTTTCGCTGAAGATGGCAAGGTGCTGACCAAAGATAGAAGCCAATCCCTAAGCTACGGTGCACTCGTCTCAACAGCTAAGTCCATCCCGCAGGTGACAGGTTCGCTTAAGAAGCCAAGTGAGTTTAAACGCATAGGCAAGGATTACAGCCGCCTCGATAATCCGGCAAAAACCAACGGCACTGCAGAATTCGGCCTTGATGTTGACCTCCCAAACATGGTCAATGCTGTTGTCGTTAGATGCCCAACATTTGGCGGTAGCGTCAAAAGCTTTGATGCAAGCGAAGCTTTAAAGGTCCAGGGTGTTATCAATATTGAAAAGATCGACTACGGTATCGCTATTATTGCCGATAAATTTTATCAAGTTCAAAAAGCAGCACGTAAGCTCAAGGTGGAGTGGGACCGTGGACCTCTTGCTGATTTGAACGATGAAAAAATATCCGCAATGCTCAAGCAAGGTATTGCAGACGGTGGTTCTACGGTGACTGAACAAGGCAGCATCACCAACGCTTTTGCCACCACTACAAATCTCATAGAATCAGAATACGAGCTTCCTTATTTGGCGCACGCAGCCATGGAAACAGTCAACTGCACCATTCATCTCACAAAAGATAAATGTGA
>CAZBDM010000388.1:0-5037 GCA_964490675.1 uncultured Oligoflexales bacterium | reverse complement strand
CGCTCAACACAGTTTTATGCTGTCAAAAAATCCTATGAGAAATCCGGGTTAGGTACTGCCATTTCTGACCACAAGCCGCTTACCGTCGCTATCACGGAGCTCTTGATGTCTTTCGATGTACTCAGCTACTTCTAGGTCAAGAGCCTGAACCAGAAGCTTTTTAGCGCCGACTCTGGCTATTTCATCGAGAGACAAAGAAAGAAGATCATTTTCATTTAGGGATGGATTTAGTAATTTCAGCATGACGTCCTCATCTTCATTGGCCCTGCAAGGCCAAAGATTTGTTGTTTTTAGTTTTAACAACGAGGGTAGGACGTCACCCTAACTCCATCCACAACTTTCTGGCGTAACTCTCTTTAGGGCTATAGATTTACTAAATATTTTCTGCCGAACCTCCAAGTGACGTGCGGCATTCATTTGATAAATCTCTATACATACTCGATAAGCAGGCCAGTTTACCCATTGTGGTTTTAGGCCATTTAGGCGAATTACAGCTTTCAATTAGGAAAGTCAGTCAAAGCTCTCATGATCTGTCGCAGTCGTAAAAAGTGCTTTACATTCAGGGACGACTTCGCCGTTCAATTCTATCATTGCCTCTTTAAAAAAGGACCACTTCTGTCGGGGGTCAACTGAGGCTGTTGCGCGGTAGGTTTTTATCACCGGATCATCTATAACCGGTATCAACTGACTTGAAATAATCTCTGCAATATAAACTTGCTTGGCTGCGGCTGTTGCTGTTTTCCCTTCAGGGGATGAAACATAGTCATTGACGGCCTTGCAGGACCTGTGAAAGCCGCTATTGACGAATCTCAGATAATAAGCACTGGCGGTTAACATCAATGCAATGAGAAAGGGAACGGATACCCAAAAGTAAAATCGACCCACGAGAGCTCCCGAAATTTTTCAAAAACCTAAAAGAATAATGAGCTATATTATAGCGTTTTGCACTCAGGCTGACCAATGGCAGCATCCTTGTCAGTGAGTAAAGAGCAATTAAAGAGGTCGCAAAAGAGTGCTAACAAAAAAGCAAAACTTCCGTCATTTTTTGCTCAAAAACATCTAGTTCGCCTTGGTCTGCTATGACAGATTGCACCCGGTGTCGGTCGCCTTTCTTTTGAGCACTGCAGACGAGAAAGGGGCTTTACTGGGATCCAATATTCTTACTTCGGGAGTTTTTATGGAAAATAAGTACCTTAAATTAGCACTGGTTCTATTAATCGCATCAATACCTGTTTCATTTCTAAAGGCAAACGAGAGCCAGCCACAAAAATCTGAACTGGCGATTGATCGCTGTGATCTTGGTCAAGGCGGCGGATACTTTCTCGTCAAATATGACTTTGACCTTAAGAGAACATCTGTGACTGTCGAGCAGTACCTATCTGGTGATTCTGAAGGGCAACCTTCTCGTGTTTATCAAGGCGCAATGATTCAAAAAAATGATGCTTACTTTGGTGCCAAACTTCTTGTGGTAGAAGCATCGGAAGAGTTGTCAGATAGTATCGGTGAGGTCTTTCTTCTTTCTGTCGAGACTGAAGGAGAGAAAGGACTCAATATGACGCAATTTGAGTCCCAGGATAAAATTTGGAATAACAAGGGTACCTTTGAGAATCTAAAAATAATCTCCTCAAAAGTTGACTGTGTGAGCCAATCCTAACCTAACTAGATCGCATCCGGAAACGGCACTTCTGCGTCGTTATTTTCAAAAATCCTTCGTCACTGTACCCATAACGTACTATCTCCTCAGGATTTTTTCGACGCCTAGCATAAGCGCCATTTCCAAATGCTCCTTCAATAAGTAGTTTCCGGATGGAAACTAACTAATAATTTTCAAAGCACTTCGTCTCAAAATTTGTGGTTCCTTTCGCTGCTTGTGAAAGGGACTTTTTTAGGGCCCAAAAAGACTGTCGTGAAAGGTATTGGAAAGGCGAAAGTGATCGCAGGAGTTGTAAGGTTCACAAGTAAAAGGTCTCGTTAAAGAAAGAATGCGGTAGAGATGCTCTTTGAGTTCGGCGGAGGTTTGCCGTCCTATGTTATTGAGATCTTCAATGCTAAAGTCTTCTGACAACTGAACAGATTCACCGTAAAGGGATGTGAGATCCTCTATGCTTTCAATATCTTGCCAATGAGCCACTCCAGATTCCATGTTCAGTGGAGGAATGAGAGGGTCGGGATGGCCTTGAAGCATATTATACTTGATCATCGTAGCTTTATAGTAATCTTCATCGATTTCAAACCCCTCGTCTAAAGCTCTGAGAGCCATCATGCGCAGAGATTTAAACAAAGAAAGGGAAGGTGTTGAGGTTCTGATAAGGCGGCTTTTTCGTTTGTGTCTTTCTAATTCATCAACAATTTCCTTGAGCCCTTGTAACTGCAAGTGCTGCTTCCAGCTGTTAATGACAGGTAGCAAATAAGGAACGGGTGAATACCATTCTTTCATCAGAGCTCTAGCTATGCAGTAGACAGAGCGAGGCGTCAGAGGTGCCTGTTCTGAGTCATAAGCACCATTAATGATGTGAGAAGGTAGAGGAGTTCGTCTGTTGTTGTAGTCAAAGCCCAAATCAAAAAGAACGATGCGCTGATCGATAGGGATTTCGTCTCGTTTATGTTTCAATGCAGGGCTAGTGTTTTGAAATGACAATGCTCGTTTAAGTTTTGCAATAGCAGCAGGGTGGGCAATGTTTGCGAGAGCTTTGGCGCTGGTGCAGTCGCCAGCGCTGCTGAGCTCTTCGCTGATGAGAGTCATACGTTTATCCAATGTGGCAGGATAATCTTTTGGGGGTTGAAAATCACTGTGCCGTCTCGGCCAAATATACTTAGTTGGAAATCCGAGTGATCGCTCAGGTTCAAGAAGGATAATGGCTTCAATGATTCTTCTCTTGCCAATCAACTGTCTGATTTTGTCCCTTGCCGTGCGGTTTGATGTATTCATAAACCGAATCAACTCTTCATCACTAAAAGAATCAAGATCCCTCAAAAAGGTCGAGATATGAAGGTTCTCAGCGTGTCTTTTAATTTGGTAACGATGCTTCCAGGCAAAGGCCACTACTTCAGCTCTTTTATGACCTTTAAGAAGAAGTCCGAAAGTTTCAGAAAGAACGACAGAATATAGATAATCTTGGTTTCCCTCGGCCTGGTATTTTTCCCAAGCAAGACCGTCAACGCAGATAACACGCTCATTTACGTGGTAGGATGCTAGTTTTGGGTTGTTGTTTGCGTCTCTGATAGGGTAGCGACAGGGCTCGTCACTCTGGTTGTCCTCAGGGTGTGGAAACTGGATCATCGGTTTTGGTTGAAAATTTTGTTCTGTTTCTTGGTCAGGGAGAGTGTCCTGCAAACTCAGCTGCATGTCGGTCATCAGTACTGCAAGTTGCTCGAGCTGAAAGTCCTCACCAACGATGAGCTGCAAGCTCCCCAATGAGTCTTCCTCTTCTAAGAGCCAAATGTAGATATCGTTAACAAGTCTGACGAACTCGTTAGCGCGGGGATCAGCCCCACCAGAAACGGAGGGTCCGTCCTCAGCTAAAAGATGGCTGGACCAAATCCAAAAACAAATGAGAAGACTTCGGAAGAGAGCTTTTGTCATCGAGTTATATCCCCAGGAAGGCGCGCTCGTTTAATGACGGCACTATCCCATTTGCCTACTTGTTGAGCAAGATATTTTTTGATAAAAGATCAGCGAATTTTGTTGGGAATTTGTCAACAATGCTAACTATCTTTGATTACAGTGATTATAAGCTCTTCTTGAAAGAATACAGTGAGTCAGCCACCGGCCAGTGGGGTCTGATGTCACGACTTTCCAAGGCGGCGCAGTGCCAGCGCTCTCACTTATCCAGGGTGATTAAGGGCTCGGTTCATCTCACCCCAGACCAGGCTTTTGCAATATCTGAAGCTCTCCATCTTGGAGGTCTGGAAGGGGAGTACTTTGTGACGTTGGTAAATCTCGCCCGTTCATCGACTCAGGCTTTAAGGAAACATCTCGAAAGTAAGTTGAAAGATCTCAAAGAAAAAAACGATAACTTAGCTAACCGTCTTGGTAAGCCTGGAGTAAACTTCGACAAAGAGTTTTTGCAGATCTATATGTCTCATTGGTCCTGGGCTGCCATTCATATGATGAGCTCCATACCGACTATTAATACTTCCGAGGAGATTGCAGAGCGTCTTGGACTTAAGCTTAAAAAAGTCGAAATGATACTTGCTAAGCTTAAAGAGATCGGTTTTGTCACATATCATGACGGCAGCTGGTCGTATAAAACAGGTGCATTTCATCTTGAAAAAGGCTCGCCTGCACTTATTCAACATCACCAAAATTGGCGTATGAAAGCGATCGAAGATGCTGGTGATGAATATAGTGCAGGTGTTCACTTCACAACTGTTTTATCGCTTAGTAGAAAGGATGCCGAAAGGCTTAAACAGAGAATTCTCGATGCCATTGAAGAGATTCAAGAGGTGACTCTTCCTTCAAAAGAAGAGACACTTTTTTGTTTTAATGCTGATTTTTTTGAGATTTGATCGTTGTTACTTAATGACGCTGAATTTATATATCGTCGTTTGCTTGTAGGTATCACCGGGGTAGATAACGGCAGAAGGAAACGAGCTGACATTGGGTGTGTTCGGGTGAAGTTGCGCTTCTAAGCAAAACCCTGCATATTTGCTGTAAGGAATATCATCTTTACCTGTGCTTGCAAGCCAATTACCAGAGTAAAATTGCAGTCCGGGCTCTGTGGTGATGACTTCCATGACGCGACCGCTTGCCTGGTGATAAACCGATGCGACAATGCGGGGTGAAGATTGTTTTTCATGATTGACGACATAGTTATGATCGTAGCCATTAGTCAGCGTTAATAGATCAGCGTATTTAGAGATGGCCATCGGCTTTCTAAAATCAAGGGTCACTTCACTATCAAGTGATTGTAAGGTTCCTGTCGGTATCAAATCTTCATCGGTGATCGTAAATTCTTCGGCATCGATAACAAGCTTATGGTCGCCAATGGGAGCGATTGGTGATTTTCTTGTACCAGACAGGTTGAAGTAGGAATG
>CAZBDM010000387.1:0-5044 GCA_964490675.1 uncultured Oligoflexales bacterium | reverse complement strand
CGCTGCATCATTATTAGTCAAGCTTTCAAGACGACTCATATCAAGTTCCCCTGTACTAGTGGGTACAGCAAACTGATTTAGATACATTACCGAAAAAGCTGTCTGATATAAAGTCAGTTGCAATGAAGCGCTGGCCCCATAAAGAGTCTCTCCAGCCGTTCTCTCGGCTTGTGGCATCGCCAGGAGCTGGTCTTTCGCCTGTCCCATCTTTTCAACCTGCAATGAATAAGATTCTAAATTGTTCGGATCTGGCGTTGGAATGAAAGTATTTATAGATTCTTGTAGGCCACCTCCTCCAGAAGCGGCAAAGTTTGTGACGTTGAAAATATCAAAGCCAGCCTGCCCGGCGTAAGCAGAAGCAAGACGGGGATAGCGGAAGTATTCTGTTGGCTCCTCGGCCACTAGTGTCTCTAGAAGAGTAACAGCTAGATCGTACTCACTGTCGTTAAGGGCAATCATAGCCCTCTCGTCAGGTGTTTTCTTAACACACTGACCGCTTTCTTCGACCTCGGTCGTCTTATCGCACTCAACAAGACTGGCGCATTCAAAATTGGCCAGATCGCATCCGCAAGACCCTTGCAAAAAGCTTAGAGATACCATACATAGAAAATGTTGTAGCTTTCTCATCACATCTTCCTAAAAGTCAAAACCAGTTGAAACCGACAGCATAAGAATTGGTCTTGGATCAACCCCTGGCCGCGGACCATATTCCCTGGTATAAAATGATAATGCTACGCGCATGAGAATGAGATCAACCTCTGCGGCAAAACTTGGGGTACCGTGATAAACACCTGCACCAATCCCCAAATATGTCCTTAGCAACAGTTTTGCACCTGCATAAACCCGTTTAAACATTTCTTCTTCGTAGGCATCAGTTATATCTCGATAGTCGACGGCAAGATGCAAAGCATCAGCTGAGGTATGAAACGTTAGACCGAGTCCAGCATGCACCATTTGAGGTAAAACACGTTCTTCAGCTCCGCCTGTCAAAGCTGTTCCCCCGATATCAACGACTGTCGAAGCGACTTTTAAATCAACGTTGTTTCCTTGAAAAAATACCAGCATCGACCCATCAAAACCGACCCCCGAGTTTAGCTCAGAAACATTTTGAGTGGTATTTGCCTGATCCGTGACATTACTAATGCTCTCTTGGTCAGTGAAGTCTATAGTTACAGTCGGATCATTAATCAACAAATACTTGCCTGACAAACCAAATGACAACCACCGCCACATCGAACGCGATGCAAGACTAGCGACGGCTCCCGCGTATGCTTCGTTACGTACTACAACCTGCGGAACACCACTACCACTTACAGGGTCACCCTTTTTGTACGCGCGTATATCTGGCTCAACTGAGGAAAAGGCAACAAGACCGCCGTTTGCCGTAATCAGACTGAGAGTTTGAGAAGCACCAATATGGAGGGGATTTTCGAAGAGGGTGTTAATCTGATCGTTAACATCTTTTTCTTCTTCAGTGTTTTCCGTGTCTTCACCACTTGATTGACCTGAGCTTGACGAAATGAGATCGCGACCCAATTGAATGGAATCGGCACCAGCCATAAAAGTCGACTTAGCCCCCAGCCATCGCATGAATTTGCCACCGTAAGGAAGAAGAGCTGGATTTGAAAGAAGGATTCCTTCTTGCGTCGCCCATGTTAAAGTCGCTCCCCCAGATCCAACATCAAAAGGATCCTCATATAAGGACTGATTTGTTTTTCTGGCAAAAGCAAAAGAGTCTACTAGTAAAAACACGGCCATGATTAGCAGTAGTCTTCGCCAGTATCCTATCTTTTTTATTTGACAATTTGTCAAAAGCCGAAACCCCACTCGATACGATCCCCTATTGAAGGTCATCGGCACAAGACGCTGACTTGGCAAGTTTTACCGAAGAATTGATCGGAGTTTCTGGCTGTTACAAAGAGTGTAAAGATTAGTAATGATTTATAAACAAGTGTTACGAAATACCACATTAATTTCAGTCGGTTAAAAACAGCAAACTCAATTGATTGGTGGACACTTCCGAAACACTGGGCATATCAGAGAGTCGGGGGTTAGTGGTGCCAAAAGTCAAAATTCTCTTATTCCTCACATCAACGTTCTTAGGCTGTTACATGTCTCTTTTTGCTTACGAAGAGCATTCGATTTTCTTTCAATCGAATCCTTCTTGCCAAAAAGATCGCTCGATAAAGACTTTTAAAGAGATTTCGATTCGCTCGAAAACTAAGCAAGGCATTCCTTTTGAAACGGCTTTCTACCTAAACGAACGTAAAATTCAGCAATCTAAGAAAGCCTTTATTTTTATCAATGGTGGACCTGGATACAGCAGCCAGAGCACGATCCATTCACTTTCTAAGGTACTAAACCCGTCGTTTTTTCCGCTTGTCTTCTTCGACCAGAGAGGGACAGGATGCAGTTCTCCAAAAATTTCCGCAGGAAATGCCGACAAATTTAAAGGTCAGTTACAATACTTCACCGCGCCACACATGGCGAAAGATATAGAAGCTCTCATCGATATTTTAAAACAAAAAGGCATCAGTGAGTTTCATATATTTGCACATAGCTATGGGGGGCGCATTGCTCTTGAAGCAAAAAAGCTACTTAAAGAAACGGTGAAATACACCTACATTTTTGGATACTATCCTTTTGAAGTTGATCAGAAATGGCTAATCGATCGACAAAACCGTTTTAAAAATCGCCTCACACAATTCAACCAAGATCACATGAGTAACGAAACTAAAATGATTCAGTTAAGACGACTCATCCCTGATGATGTTTGTGTTGAAAACGATTTTTCCAAACTCTGTGGAAAGAGTCTTTTCGATTCTTTGTACGCCTCTTTAGGCTTTCAGGAAAGCTGGCCAAAGGTTGATTTCGAATTGTTTACAAGATCCAAAGAAAAAAGTGACTCGTCATATTTCAAAGATTTTAGCCAACTCATTATGGAGAGTTTCTTGGCTGAATTTGTTGCCTTTGCAGATTATCACGTTGGTGTGACGTTTACCGACTACTGTCGTTCAATAGAAGGTCTTTACCAAGCAAGTCCGATTGTCGATGAATGTCGATTCTCCCTTGATCAGTCGAGGAAATACCCTGCTCTAAAAGAACGTTATCCCATCAACCCTCTCAAAGAATTAAATGAACAAGATGTCTTTTACCTTTTAGGTTTAAATGATCCATTCATTGGCAGCTTGCCTGAAGAGAACGAGAAGATTTTTTATTTTGACAGCGACCATGGCCTCGCATTTGAAGGTAAACTGTTGTCTCAGATATTTCTAAGTCTACTTGACATAAATACATAGTAGTCTTTTCCGGGTAAAATTTACCTATATGTGGATTATTCACTTTTTTGACTTTCGATAGTAAGAAGCTATTCGTTATGGGATAATTTTTCAAAGGCAGGACTTCTCAAATAAGCTAAACTTGCGGATCGGTAGCACATGTTTCGACTGTTCTTGATTGACAGACTCCAGTCTGGTCTTGAAAAAGGCAATAAAAAGGAAGAAGAGAAGCCCGCTCTTCCACCAAAGAGATTAAGAAATCGGCGTGTTTTTGAGCGCTTCAATATCGATACCAAGCACCTGGCTCTCATGAATGAGCAAGACATCTTACTCGTTCGCGATGTTTCGCAATTGGGATTCAGCACTGAGGTATCGAAAAGAGGATTTGAAAGGCTAAAAAAAGGTGATATCTATCAATGCCGACTAAGATATTTAAATGAAATCTTCACTCTCAAGACAAAAGTCACTTGGAAAGTCAAACAATTCGTCGGCTTTGAAATTGTTAAACCTTCACAGCAAGTCAAACGCTTTATGAATCGTTTAATTAAACCTGTAGAAATAGGTGTTTCAATGGAAGAGGTTGATAAAAGCCTCGTCAATCAGGACGAAGAAAGTAGCGATAAGCGCTGGTTTCACGCAAGTTCCGGAACCGATCTTTTCACTTGGCAGGAAGAAGACGAGCTCAAAGCATGGCGTCTTGAAGATCAGGCCAAATTCATTAATTGGACAAAAGGGGATGGAATAAGAACCGGCAAAGTAAAATCAAAAATAAAAACAATTGGTGTATCTGACCCATGGACTAATGAGTATCAAAATGACGATTTGAAAGATCCAAACCTAGAGCAATTTGCGATTGATGTCTTTATGGCTATGCAAATTGACCAAAAAGAGAAGTTGCTAAAAACTCTCACGGAGTAAACCAATGGGTTTTAAAATCATCAAAGAGAATGACAAGAAGGTGGTCAAAGAGTTTGAAAAGGAACGCTTGGACCAACTTCTTAAAGAAGCGAGAAGGTGGGCGAATTTAACTGCTAGTTCTGAAAGACATGAGGAAATATTGAGGAGGATTCGTGAAATCTCCTCGACTCTCGATGAAAGGTACCAACCCGACAAAGTCGCCGATGAAATCGGCTTTCAGCTGAGGCATGGTGGAATCAACCTAGTGAATACTCAAGGAAATATTGAGCTAGGCAAACTGACTGATCTTTTGTAAGTTGTCATGGATGAGGAAATGGTCGAGGAGTTCAAGAAAATTCCACGTAGTTTAACAAAATCACTGCTATCTGGCATTGGCTTAAGTGAAGAAGAATTGCAGGATCGGATCGAAGGAAAATTAGGTAAAGAACTTCTATCCAGCTTACTAAGCCGGGCAGGTAAGGGCAAAGATGAACTAATCCAAATCCTTGGCAGAGAGATCGGTTTCGCACTAGCTGCGGTTTTAGCGGAACCCCTTAAAAAAATCGTTGAAAGCAAAAAGCTCACCATCTCAATAGAGCTGGCAAATAAGGCGAAGAACCCAGCCCCGAAAAAGAGAACCCGCAAAAAGACATCTTCAAAAAAGAAAACAACCAAAAAATGACCACCCCTGAAACCTCCTATAAGTCTTACCATTGTCGGTATTCAGAACAGTGCGGCGGTTGCCCATGGATAGATCAAGCTTATGAGAAGCAGCTGGAGGAGAAAAAGCACCGCTTGATCAATCTGATTCGAAAGACAGATAAGAACTTCTCCAGCGAGAAAGTTGCTTTTCAAAGGTCTCTTTTTTG
>CAZBDM010000386.1:2960-5051 GCA_964490675.1 uncultured Oligoflexales bacterium | reverse complement strand
ACTCTTAACTTCGTGTCCGAATTAGTAGGGAGGTTCAGTAAGCCAAAACTTACTTCCTCACTTATGGGAATTAGGCGTGCTTGCAGGTAGAACCTTTGACGTCTTGATGACACGTTATCCAATGTTAGAGCTGCAAAAACGACTTGATCAAGGTCTTAAAGACTTTCCAGAATCGACAACCATCGCTGATTTTCGCGCTGAAAAAGATATCTCTATTAGCGAAGAATATGCTTTGAAAGCGTCCAAAAAAATCATTACACCTCACAGTGGTATTGCTGCATTGTTTCCGGAAAAAGCTGTCCAGCTTAACTGGTACAGTAATAATCTTAGAATTATTGTCAAACAGCAACAATCACAGGTGCGGCTGTTATTCCCCTTTGCGACAATTGCAAGTAAGGGCGCTTATCAATTGAGAGATATTGCCAAAACGCTTGGAGCTGAAGTGATTGTCGCTGGACCATTACTTGAAGATAGCGAGTTTTGGAAAGGTGTGAGGGTGACAAGTATTAAAAGAAACCATTTATCCATCGCAAAGATTGCCTCAAAGGTCTCAGCCGTCGTGATACCAGCCTATGTTGTTAATCGACCACAGCTTGTCCTTTTCGCTGCGCAACTTGGTCTGAAGGTAATTGCTAGTGAAGCTTGCGGTCTTAAGGGTATCGATGGAGTCATAGAAATCAGCGGCAACAACCCCGACGACTATATCGAGGCACTAACACAATCGCTAACATACGAAAAAATCAGCTAGAGTGTCGTCTTGTCTGGACCTACTTATGCACCTGAATTCGCTTGACTTTTTCAAACAAGCAAGCGGAATCTCTCAAATTTTTCAGGGTCTTACCGATAGTTTTATTATCTATCAATGAAGCACGCTAGAGAGAGAAAGTGCAACCCATTTTACAAGTTCACATTAAATCTCTTCGACTGACGACAAGGATACTCTTCATCCTTCAATGTCTTTTCTGTGACACGATGCTATCCGCCAGTCCAGTTGAGCAGCTACCAAACCAAGGGCTGATTGATGACAGTATTTTGATTGCAGCAGAAGTCATGAGACTTCTTCCCCCTGAAAATCATGTCATTGTTGCGCTCGGACCGGAAACAACGCTTATCGCAGAAGCAATAAGGCAGTTACTCAATTTGAAAAAAGGCGTTGCTAATGGATATGTATTTGAAAGACCTGTCTTTTACTTGGGAAAGTTAGCCCAGTTTTCCTCTAGAGCAGACAGAACTAAAGAACAAAAGTTTGTCAGACGAGTTTTTCCCACAAAATCTCAGTTGAAAGGAAGACGCATCGTTCTTCTTGCACTGGATACGACTTATACTGATCTGTTGACAGCTTTACCCATTATGTTAAGAAATATGCCTGCAATAGAATATTCATCGACTCTATCGTCTTATTTCGTCACCACCGATTCAAATATGCTCCTTGAGCGTTTCAAAAAGCATATTAAACCTGGTAAATTTGAACTCAATCTGTACCAAGATGCTGTCTATACTAGAACCTTGCGAATCGAAGCAGATCGCCTTATCGATAGTCAGCAGCCCGTCCCAAGAGATTGGGTCGACACAGATGGTGATCTGGACTCTGACGAGCCTAAACCTTCGATTTTAGAAAATTCAAAACTCAAGCCGGTGACGGCCCAGCAAGTCTTTGGAGCTCGATCTTTTAAGTTCGAAGCGAACCCACGTTACAACGAGCTCAAAAGACTGATGCGCGAAGCCCATCGTGTCGGTTATTACTGCGTAATGGGTAAAATCCTCTCCCCTTGAAATGTCAATAACACTCATCTTATCAATGTGTTATCATTAGCCGACGAGAATTCCTTGGACCAAATTATGATGGCGTCTTATAAAAGATATTTATATCCAAGTTGTTATCATCAGGTGAAAACGTGAAAAAAGTTGTTATCTGTGGAGCTGGTGAAGTTGGTCATTACGCTGCGGAAGTCATTGCTGAAAGAGGCCACAATGTCACGATCATTGATTTAAGCGTCGAAAAGCTAGAATCAATTGAGAACGCTGTCGATGTCAGAACGATTAAGGGATCGACTTCACATCCCGATATTATGCGCGATGCCGCTGTCGATG
>CAZBDM010000386.1:1187-2950 GCA_964490675.1 uncultured Oligoflexales bacterium | reverse complement strand
GAATGTGATCTGCTCATCGCTGCCACCAACAGTGATGAAGTTAATCTCTTGACTGCAGCCCTCGCTAAGCGTATGGGATGCGAAAAGGTCATCGCGCGTGTACACCACCGCGCATACGTCAACCAAAAAAGTTTTAATTACTGCTCAAAGTTTGATATCGATCATTTAATTTGTCCTGAGCAACTCACTTCCCGAGCGATTACCAGCAATCTGTCGGACCCTGGTGTCATGGAAATCAAATACTTTGCTGCTAACCAAATCGAAATGCATAAGTACGTCGTAAAATCTAACTCTCCTGCTCTCGGTGTTAAATTGAAAAACCTTCAATTGCCCCCTCAAATGCGCATCGCTGTCGTCGAGCGCAAAGGTAGCTACTTTATTGTTGATGGCGAAACCGCTTTTGAGATCGACGATAAAGTCACAGTGATTGGCAAAGAAAAGGGTTTTAAAGACATACAAACCTTCTTTCAGAAAAGTAAAAATAACCAAATGGTCGCCGTCTTAGGTGGTACATCGATGGGTGAGTGGTTAGCTGAGGACCTCTATACTAAACACTTTGCCACTCGCCTTTTTGAACCAAAGCGTAATATTGCCCGCGAGATTTCCGAACGATTTCCAAACATCACAGTCATCGCTTCAGACCCAACCGATCCTAATGAATTTGAAGCGGAACACTTAGAACGCTGTGCCGCTTTTATCACTGCCACTGATAACGACGAACATAACCTTCTCGGGGCATTGCAAGCTAAGAAATTGGGGGTTCCGGTCACTTGTGCCGTCATTCATAAACCACACTACCTTCCAGTCTTAGAAAATGTTGGTATCGATTATCCGATGAGTCCGCGCGTCGTTGCCGCAGAAAATCTTCTCAACTTTATCGAAGAATCCGGTGTACGAGTCTTAGCTAATCTTGCCCCAAAAGTTGCAGATGTCTATGAAGTCGGCCCTGTCACTGGGGGCGATGGCGTTGGTAAACAGCTGAAAAGCATTGAACTGCCGAAAGCGACGTTAATTGCAGCCGTGCAGCGAAATGGCGATGCCTGCGTACCAAAAGCAGAAGATTCCATCGAAAAGGGCGATTTACTGATTGTCCTTGGACCGCATCACATTAGAAAAACTCTACGCCGAATGTTTTTGTCATGAATTTAGCTGTAAACGTCAGATATGTCTTTAAACTGTTAGGTACACTCATCATGTCCCTAAGTCTTCCAATGGCGCTTTCTCTGCTTTGGGCGCTTTTTGAATACATCTTCCATCAGTCTACCTGGCGGGAGGGTCCGGAAGTAATTCATGCTATTCTTCTTTCGATAGCTATTTCCTTGCTTATCGGAGGAGGGCTCTTTTCGGCCGGCCGAAAGGCAAGAGCCTTCCTAGGCTTCCGCGAAGCATTACTTCTTGTTTCTTCTACCTGGTTCGTCGGTGCAATGGTAGCGGCCATGCCTTTTTGGATCTGGGCAAACTTACACAGCTTTGTTGATGGTCAAGATAAGGCCTTCCTTTCTTTTATCAACTGCTATTTTGAGGCGATGAGTGGCTTGACAACAACTGGTTCGACTATTTTATCAGATATCGAATCGATACCTAGAGGGCTACTCTTTTGGCGGGCCTTTACGCACTGGCTCGGAGGACTGGGTATTGTCGTTATTTTCGTCGCCGTTTTACCTAACCTTGGAGGCAGCGGAAAGAGGCTTTTTTCAGCGGAAGCCTCCGGCCTTTCTAGTCATGGAGGCACGCCCCAGTTTAAAGAATCAGCTCGGGTTTTG
>CAZBDM010000386.1:0-1177 GCA_964490675.1 uncultured Oligoflexales bacterium | reverse complement strand
GAAAGTCGTCGACCCCAGTCTTTTGTGGTTTGATATCTTTTGTCACACCTTCTCCACCCTCGCAACCGGTGGATTTTCATCTTATAACTCTAGTGCTGGAGGGTTTTCGGTCGGCATTCAGTGGGTGATCATTGTCTTTATGTTCTTAGCGGGAATAAACTTTGGACTCTATCATCAAATGTTAAAGGGCAAGACGAGACAAGTCTTAAAGAACAGCGAGCTGAGATTTTATTTTTTCATCATTGTTGTTGCGACTACAATCATTACGTCGACTATTATTGACAGCAACTATCATCTAACCACTGGCGATGAAGCGCCTCATGGATTTTTTCAAGCCTTCACCGACTCGCTCTTTCAGGTTTTATCAATCGTCACAACGACCGGCTTTGCGACAGTCAACTTTGAAGAATGGGGAATTATCGCAAAAGCAACTCTTGTGGTCCTGATGATCACAGGTGGATCAGGGGGATCAACGGCTGGTGGCATCAAGCTGATTCGGATCTTAACGACACTTAAAATGCTTTCTCTTGAACTCGAACGTTCCTTCCGCCCGAACGTCATTCGACCAATAAAAATAGGCACTCATAGTGTTGATGAAAGCGAAAGAACAACTGTACTGGCCTATGTCATTGGTATCTTGCTTCTTTTTGTTATTGGAGCGTCATTATTACTTTTGACTGAAGAAAACATCTCAGCAATAACAGCTCTAACAGCCTCACTTGCTTCGGTCAATAATATTGGCCCTGGCTTTGAAAAGGTCGGTGCGATTGAAAATTATGGCTGGTTTTCCGATGCAGGCAAAGCCATCATTTGTATTTTGATGCCTATCGGTCGCCTTGAAGTGTTTGCTGTACTAGTCATTTTTATGCCGAAATTTTGGAAAATAGATTGAAAAAGGGAAGCCTCAATAGACTTCCCTCTTTTACACACTCAATTAAACCAATCGTTACATCTGAATATTCATCTCGAGACGCTGCTGGCCTACGATGATTTCCTGAGGTTCTTGGTTAGCAAATGTCACACGGTACATACCTGGCTTTAAGACAATATGATAAGTGCCATCTTTTTTCGACGTCGCTGTAAAGGTTTGACCTTCAAGCTTAGCAAGCGATTCGACAATTATCTCAACATTAGGCATTGTTTGTCCTTTACGCGAACGAATGACTCCGCGCAAACC
>CAZBDM010000385.1:4465-5052 GCA_964490675.1 uncultured Oligoflexales bacterium | reverse complement strand
TATTCAACGCCTAACTTTTCGAGAGACTTGATGAGAGCTTCAGCTCCATTCATGACCGTTCCCTTTATGTCTAATCAGGTTGGTTGACCCGAAAAACCTCTGTTTGTTGAGGTTTCTTCAACTGACGTAAGTTCCCCCATTATCGGGTCGTCATAGTATAATTTTCTAATGAAATCACTATTAATTTTAAGGCATTGGTTTTTATGACTAAAATTTAGGCCTTAAAACTTTCATTTCTCCCTTAGATCGCGGTTTTTGGAGCTTAGAGATTCTCAGCAAGCTTTCAGTTGTGAGTGGCATCTCTCAAATTGTCACCTTGTCGCTGCGCTTTGATGAGGACACTAAAATTAATTCAAAAACTCCAAATCATAATGAAAGGGAGTCATACAGCTAGTATTATTCGAGGTTTGCTAAAATCTCTTTGACGCGTTCTGGAGAGGTACCGCCTTTGAGAGATTTTGCACGTAAACTTTCTGACAATGATAAAGCATCAAAAACACCGTTATCAATGCTCGCTACACAACTTTGAAATTGATCCAGGTTAAGATTTTCTAACTTCTTACCTTCTTTGATGGCCATCTGCACCA
>CAZBDM010000385.1:0-4455 GCA_964490675.1 uncultured Oligoflexales bacterium | reverse complement strand
CAACCACTGGTGGTTTCAAGACTATCGAACAATGCTTCTTTGTCTTCCTGTAAATCTTTGTTGTAACAAGAAGGAAGTCCTTTAAGTACAGTCAGCATCGCCATTAAATGACCGAATACCCGCCCACTTTTGCCTCTGACAAGTTCACAGGCATCGGGATTTTTTTTCTGCGGCATCAGGGAAGAGCCCGTCGCGACTTGATCCCCCATAATGACGTAATTAAATTCTGCTGAGTTGTAGATGATAAGGTCTTCACAAAGCCGACTAAGATGCGTCATCACAAGACTTAACGCTGACATCACCTCAACAACAAAATCTCGATCAGAAGTCGCATCGAGACTGTTACGTGTAATGTCATCAAAACCTAGTTCTTTGGCAAGAAATTGTCTGTCGAGTGGATAGTTGTTACCAGCGAGAGCCCCCGACCCTAAAGGCAGAATATTAATTCTTTTGCGAGCATCTTTGAGGCGTTCCGCATCACGTTTCAACATTTCGTAAAAGGATAGTAAATAGTGACTAAATAGAACCGGCTGTGCTTTCTGCAAATGCGTATAACCAGGCAGAGCGACTTCTGGATACTTTTTAGCACAAGCGACAAGCGCGGATTGCAGAGTGCTGACGGCTGTGATCATTTCATCAACCTCAACGCGCAGATACATGCGGAAGTCGGTTGCAACTTGATCGTTGCGGCTTCGCCCCGTGTGCAGTTTCTTGGCTGGCTCACCGATGCGCTCGGTTAACTCTGCTTCGACAAACGTATGAACATCCTCAAACCCTTGCTCTATCCCTTTAATGATAAAACTCGGATCTTCTTTGGCGAGCTTAACAAGCTCATTGAGACCGTCGACGATCGCTTCACCTTCCTTCGCCGTTAAAACCTCGGCCTTAACGAGTGCTTTAGCGTAAGCAATGCTCCCTACGCAATCCACCTCAAAGAGACGGTAGTCAAAAGGTAAGGATGCATTAAAGGATTGAAAAAATTCGTCTTGAGAGCCCTGAAAGCGACCGCCCCAAAGAGTTTTCATAGTGGTTTTGACCTTTCTTGTGAAGCGGAGGGCTGACTATAAATAACCGTTCCTACCTCTTCGTCGGTTAATAAGCTAGTGGTCAGAGGCCTATCGCCAAAAGCGCTGAGGACATGCGCCTCTGAGACACCCTGAGAAATTGTATGCAAAATTGATGCGACTTTTGGCAACATACCGCCCTTCAGTGAGCCTTTTTCGACTAATTCATTTACATCCTCTTCAGAGATGCGACCAAGTCTTGACGACTTATCGTTGAAGTCAAGGAAAATCCCTTCTACATCGGTAAGATAGACAAGGCTGCCCACCTTCATCTCGGATGCAATGACAGATGCCACTGTGTCTGCATTGATATTATAAATTCCCCCCTCGCGACAACCCCCGAGAGAAGCCACGACCGGGACACAGCCGGCTGCATGCAAAGCATCAATCACTGTTAAATCAACCGACACCACATCTCCGACGAAACCAAAGTCGACTTCTTGCGTAATCTTCGACTCGATACACTCAACTTTTTGCAGAGGTCTTTTTATGGCCTCAATCAATTGTCCATCAACACCACTCATCCCCACTGCTTTGACAGCAAAAGAACGAAGCTTTGCGGTTAAATCTTTATTCAGCTTGCCGGCGAAAACCATTATTGCTGCGTTTAAAGTCTCTTCGCAAGTGATACGGCGTCCGTTAATACGCTTTTGCTCGACTCCTAACTTCGTCGTGATTCGGTCAAGCTGCTTGCCACCACCGTGTACGACGACCACTTTGATACCCTGACGATCAAGCTCTGCCACTTCCGAACAAAAACTTGTCAAAGCTTGGTCGTCTTCTAAAACCTTACCACTCAGCTTGATGACTACTGTCTTTTTGTCGCTTAGTGAGGGCCTAAGATCTTTTTTGTTCTGTGAGTTCATAGGTGTTCAGCATCGGCTAGGGTTGATAAGAACAAATCAATTTCATGACTTGCAAGGGTCATCGGTGGAAGAAGTCTGAGGACGTTTTTGTCAAGTGAACTACCTGTGATAATGTTTCTGTCAAGCAGGTATCGATGATACAAAGAAGCCTCTTTATGAAAGCGAATTCCCATGAGAAAGCCTTGCCCTAAGACTTCATCAACGTGAGCGAAAGACTCGAGCGCCTTGCGCAACTTACCGGTCATTTCTATGACATTAGACATAAGCTTTTCTTGGTTAATAACATCAATCGTCGCCAACATCGCAGCTGAAGCAATCGGTCCCCCTCCAAAGGTAGAACCAAGGTCTCCAAATTTAAAAGAGTTAGCTATACGATCGCTAAACAAGACGGCTCCCATAGGAATTCCGCTAGCGATCGCTTTACCTAGTGTAGAGATGTCTGGAGTGACACCAAACTGGCCGGCAAAGAGAGGCTCTCCTATGCGTCCCATACCTGTTTGAATCTCGTCGTAGATTAACAACGCTTCATTTTCATCGCACAGTCTTCGTAAAGTTTGCAAAAACTCAACCGAAAAACTGCGCATTCCTGCCATACTTTGAATGGGCTCGAGGATCACTGCCGCTATGTCGTTTTGCTTAAATAGAGACTCTACTTCTTCTAAATCATCGAAAGAAGCGACATAATGATCTGGTAACAATGGATCTATATCTTGTCGGTACTTTTCAATACCACAAGCACTGATGGCAGCAATACTTCTACCATGGAAACCGCCTTCGAAACTAATGATGCCTTTTTTACCCGTATACTTACGCGCTACTTTAATAGCATTGTCATTGGCTTCGCTGCCTGAATTTACGTAGAATACTTTATCCAATCCTTCAGGAACGAAATTAATCAGTGCTTGTGAGGCCAGAGCTCTCACTTCCAGATGAACAAGGTTAGAATAAAAGATCAGTTGTTCCGTTTGACTTTTTATCGCTTCAACAACCTTTGGGTGACAATGACCGGTTGCTGTAACGGCATGGCCTCCATAGAGATCAAGGTATTTTTCTCCTTTATCATCGAACACCCAACAACCGCTACCCTTGTCGAGAACCATCGCAAAGCGTTTATAAGTTGGCACCTGAAAGCGTTGTTCCTGATCAGCTACTGTTATCAAATTGGATGACCTCCCGCCAGTTTGAGACCTGTTTCTTCTGGTAAACCGCACATCACGTTCATATTTTGAATCGCTTGTCCTGATGCACCCTTGAGTAAATTATCAATGGCGACAAAGACAGACACGTGATTCCCTTCTATGGCCCAACTTATATCAGTAAAGTTACTGTTTCTCACCCAATTAACGTTAGGCGAGGTATCTTTAAGCCTAATAAAAAAACAGTTTTTATAAGCCTCTTTAAAGACCTGCTCGACTTCTTTAGCGCTCTTTTCACTTTTGATCGGGATATAAGCAGATGCAAAGATACCTCTCACCATAGGCGCACTGTGGCACTGTAAAAGAAGATCTTCATCCCAGTTGCCGCAATTATTTTTAAGGTTTTCTTTAATCTCGGCAAGGTGCTGGTGGCTGTAATGCTTGTATGCAAAAAATCCCGCTGCTCGCATCGGATGGTGGGTTGTTTCTTTCGCGACAATCCCCGATCCTGAAGATCCTGTCTTTGCGTCAACGATGATTTTTCCATCAACAAGATCATGCTTGATAAGAGGATAGACGGCCAACTGCACAGCAGTTGCGAAACATCCAGGGTTTGCGACGCGACGAGCTTCTGTTATTTTGGCACGATTAACTTCGGTTAAGCCATAAACAAAATCGCCAAGATGAGAAACATCATTATGGCTGGTCTTATAAAACTTTTCGAAAACGGCAACATCCTTGATTCTGTAATCTCCCCCAAGATCAATGATCTTTAGCGAGTCCGACAATTGGGGGACGAGATTCATACTCTTACCGTGGGGAAGAGCTAAAAACACAGTATCGAGCTCTTGATTGATTCGGTTGATCGCGTCGCCTTGTGGATAAGCTTCGAAGCAAAGATCTGTCAGACCGTCAAGATTTTGATGAACTTCATGGACTTTTTTGCCGGCATTTTTTCCTGCAGAAACAAAGCGAAGATCAACAGAAGGATGGGCAAGAAGAACTTTGAGAAGTTCGCCACCGGTGTACCCTGAGGCACCGATGACGCCAACCTTTAATTTTGATTGCTGTGCCATGTCGTTACTTTCTCTTTCATAACAGAAAATAATTTGTCCGCACCATTAATAGCGTTAGCGGCAGTTACACCAAATTGTGCTTCGATATAGTCGACTGCCATTTGACTATCGGTAGCTGAACCAGAAACAACATCAACATCAATGTTTTGTCGTTTGAGAAGCTCAACCCCCCCCCAAGCACCGACAAAATCATTAGCGCAAAGCAGCACTGCTGCACTATTCTTCATGATTTGATCGTCTTCAAACAAAGAAGAAACATTGTAGGCACCCATTAGTCCGTCACCTAACTCGATGACGATGACGTCAGGAGCCG
>CAZBDM010000384.1:238-5072 GCA_964490675.1 uncultured Oligoflexales bacterium | reverse complement strand
CTGATCGTCCATCGTGGAGACTTCCGTACCGTTAAGAAAAACACGTCCTGAACTGGGGCGATCAAGTGTTCCGATGATATGAAGCAGGGTACTTTTTCCCGCCCCTGACTTGCCGGTGACCGCTGCGACTGTACCAGCATTAATATTCATATCGACGCCTCTTAGGGCTTCAACACGCTGGCTTCCAATGTGATACACCTTATGGACATCTTGAAGGACAATACTCACCTAAACCTTAACCCCATACCAGGATCTTGCCTGGATGCTACAAGTGCTGGATAAATCGCTGCGACGAGACTGAGAGTCCAAGCACAAAAGCTTATCACTATATAGTCCAAGGGTAGAAACTTAACCGGCATTTGTCGGTGATAGTAAATACCATCGGGCAAATTAAGAAACTTAAAGTAATAAATCCCGGCGCAAACCGCTACACCAAGTAGTAGTCCGAGAAAAATTCCGACAGTTCCGATGGTAAAGCCGTGTACAATAAATAACCTGGTAATATCGTTTCTGCTCATTCCTAAGGCTCGCAGTAGCGAGATCTGCTGGCGTTTGTGAAAGACCGTCATCATCATCGTGCCGCTGATGGAAAAGGCTGCCACCACAACGATCAGCAAAAGAATGGAACCCATGGTGAATTTCTCTAGTTTTAGCGCAAAGAGCAACGATTTATTTACAATTTTCCAAGTTAAATTTTTGAGACCAGGGAATTTTTCGCTTGTATCAGCGTACAAATCCACCTGTTCGGGATCTTGAAAGTTAATTGCGACACCAGTCACAAAACGGTCCTCATCAAGGCTTTCGTCGTAATCCGGCATAAACTTTCGCCCTTCTGGGATACTGACAACAGCATATTTCGAGTCAAACTGCGGTAGATCAGTTTTAAAAATCCCCGAAACCACATAGCGGCTCGATATTGTGCCTCCAGAAAGAGCATCTTGCACCCCAGCCTGCGGGCTTAAAATGGTGACATCCTCCCCAAGCCCTACTCCAAGCTGCACAGCAAGATCCTCTCCCAAAATAATTCCTGGCCATTTTTTAGGCGGTGTCCCGACATCAAAAATCGATGAATGCTTTTTAAGCAGGCTTTCCATGCTGCCCTCAACAACAGCACTACCAAACCCCCAGACCTTACCTCCCAGCTGTGGATCAACGCCAAAGAGAGTGATGGAAGCCAAGTGGCGCCTTTGTTTGAGTACAACATCTGCTCTCGTAAAAGGTTCGAGTCTGTCCGCTTCTTTGTAATGATCTTTAAATTTTTTTAATGAGTGTTCGTTAAGACTAAACCCAGCCAGTGCGTTTTCTGACAACACTTCAAAGTGAGGTAGTCCGCGGAACATCTTCTTTCTGAGATCTTCTTCAAAGCCTCCCATCACTGACAAAACAATAACAAGAGCCATCACTCCAATAGTGACACCCATAAACGATATAATTGTCATAAGCGAAAGACCGGTCTTTCGCTTCTTAGATGAGAAATGTCGCCAGGCCATCCAAAGAATATACAGTTTTGATTTAAGCAATCTTTTTACTCCAAAAAAATAGATCAACACCGGATATTGAGTTGCACTCGAGGTGTTATTAAACCATAGTGTTTAACTAACCACTTATGAAAAGTTAAGGGCATGTATTTTTTTCGCTACTTTTTTCGAGTTTTTCTTAGAGAGGTAGATCCAATGAGAATCGCGTTAGGCGGAAAGTTAAGAAGAAGTATGTTAGTTTGTGCAGGCATTATGGCTCTAGGCCTTGGCGCTTGCGATGATGACAATTCCGACCCAGCTCCTGTTGCACTTGATGAGCTTCAAGCTCCAAGAGGACTCACCATTACCGATCTTGGTAGCGGCACAGTCAGGCTCATGTGGAGTGGGTCAAACAACGAAGATGATTTTGACGGCTACAATGTCTACGGCGCTAAAGACCCAGATGTTGACCTTAAGGAAGGCCAGTCCCTCAAGCTTCTCGATGAAGAAGGCGAGCCAGATGCGGGCGCAAAAGCCGTTTTGCAAAAAATGGCCTACAATGGCAGCGACCTCGACAAGGTGGGGACAAAAACAGACCCAGAAAAAGAATTTGAGTATTACCCGATTTCAAAATCAAGTGGCGAAACCGTCTACACGCCTACTTGCCAGCCTTCTGAAACAACAGGTGAGCCTGAGTGCAAAATGGTCGAGTCGGAAGAACCGGCAAAGCAGACTTTCAACGGTAGAACCTACTTCGATTATGAAGGTCTAACAGTCGGTACGAAGTACTGCTTCCTCGTTCTTTCATCGATGGACGCTGGCACGAAAGTATCACAAGCTTCTAGTGAGTTTCGTTGTGTGACTCCCAGAGCGGTTGCTAAGACTTCTGATGGTAAATTTGCGCATGCTAAAGCCGACAACGGTACGGGTAACGCTTTAGATTTAGCTGCGCTTCGTGCAAATGATGACTGTAAAGCAGGGAGCTGCACAATCACAGGCTCTGATCCGGTTAAGGCAGCAGACGACTCCGCTCAAGAATTTTGCAATAAAGAAACAAAGCAAGGGCTTTGCATTGAGAATTTTGGTACTCCAGAAGTGATGAACTTCACCACCGGCAAAAACACCGTCATGCAAGACCTCGGTTACTATGCCGATGGCTTCTCCGATATGACCTTACCAAACATTCCTATGATATCTGTTTTAGATAACACGAATGAACTTCAAAACGGCAAAGGGTATAGCTTACCTGGCCAATCGTTAGCGGTTCTTGCCAATCATATGTATGTTGTAGCAGAACCAGCTAATGATGATGCGACCTCGTTTTACTATCATTTGATTTACGTTTCTGAAACTGACGGAAGTTCAACAGTTACATTCGAAGTGCGCGTTGCAGTCACTGCTGATCAAAAATAATTGAAGTAGATATTTGGAGGAAGAATACAATGAAACGCCAAATTGGAAAGATATTAATAACCGCAGCAGCTATCACTTTTGTCGGCTGCGATGGTTCAACCGATAACCCAGCTACAGTCGAAAGAGATGAGCTGCAGTCTCCGCTTTTTCTCTACACAGTCACTGGCGAAGATTCGATCAAAGTACGCTGGACAGCAGGTAACTTTGAAGAAGACTTCAAAGGCTACTACGTCTTTGCTACAAAAAAGTCCATCTCAGAGCTAACCAGTCTTGTTAAATACCCCAGCACAAGTGTTGATATTACCAAGTCTGGTATTCCGAGATGTGCTGACAACTCAGCATTCTTTGAAGCTTTTGGTCTGCCAGCCTCAGAAACAGACTGTGAAGGTGCTGAAGAAGAATCTTCTAGCGGCGGCTCTGACTCAGAAAGCTTTCAAGGCCTTCAAGACGAAGACTCTTCATCAAGTGGTGAAACAGCGACTGAAGACAAGTTAGCTAACTACTTGCAATGTACCGGCCAAGCTGATGCTGCCCCCTCTCTTCCCGCCGAAGCTCCGACTTCTGGCTACCAAGAGTGTGAGATCAAGAAAGCCTACGATGGCACTGAACTCGCTGACATCGCTGCTGGTGAAGTACTCACCATCTTTGCTGTTGCTGTCATGAATGACGATCTTGATAAGATTAGCTGGACATCAAATGTTGTTGAAGACGCAGGCTCATTGGAAGTGTTTAAAGATGACATTTCAATTTCAGCAAACAAAAAGTTTGTCACCATTGATTTTGATTTCACTAGTGGGATCACAGCAACTGTATCATCAGAAGCTGATTGTGGAGATACAACTGCAAACCCAGAGTGTTATGTTTCCAAACAAAACGTTAACACTTCAAAAACCTCTTCAATATTTCTTGCAAGAGATGGCGGTGGAACTTACACTCAGCGTATTCACGCATCGACTCCTGCTAACTCAAACATAAAGATTTTGGCACGTGGTCCACAAAACTATGATGCTGATAAGGATGAGTCAACAGACAGAGCGCCTGGCGACGAACCAGTAGAAGAAAGCACTTCTAGTTCTGTCTACGTAAGTAACGGTACCACCCAAGTTGTCTATGGAAACCAAGTTTTTGATCTCTATATAGATAACTCCGGAGATAAGCATTACGGTAAACTTGTCGTTAACTCGATCAGTTATGCTTCAGAAGCATTAACTTCTGCATCTACTGTCAACGTTACAGTGATTGTCCAGCCAAAAGCTGGTGTCCTTCACTACCTCAACGACTAAAGACCACAAAAGTTACATTTTAGGCTTGATTGCCTGAAAGCATAATTTCGAAGCGTGTTTCTTAGGAAACACGCTTTTTTTTGTTAAAGAAAAAACTTATCTTTTCAGCTTCTTCAGAATTTAATGGCAAAAGTTCGACATTCTTACTAAAGCAAGCACGTTTTAACAAAGCTCAAAAATTGGCCTTATGTGTCTGATTTTAATGAGGAAAGCTTTTTTTCTTAAGATTCCCCCTAAAGTTTTTTAAGTCAATCCCGAATGCCTCTATTGAAGGTTGGGAGAGATATATTAGAGGAAATCACACAGTCAAATATGGCTTCTTAATCCTCTGCGTTTAGTCTCTTCTAACCATGAAAGAGTAAGAGAGAGTTTATAAATCAAAACTATTTATCGAATTGGCTTAAAGCTAATTGCTTTGAGGAGTACTTCCTAATGTTGGAACATGGGGTCAATATTTGTGATGGTCTTAAAGGGACAAGACAACTAGAGGTGTTGCGTTCTGGATGGCTGTGTGCAAACTGCGATGCCAGTTTCAATGTCTCGACATATACCATTCCTAAGATCAATCCAAAACGCAGGCTTGCGATTTTATAGCAGGCTCCCGCACTTTGCCCTTTGCTTGGGGTTAGTCGATGATCGGCGCCCCAAGCAAAGAACCATCCATCCTAAAGTGGACCCATG
>CAZBDM010000384.1:0-228 GCA_964490675.1 uncultured Oligoflexales bacterium | reverse complement strand
TATCGAGTTGAGTTTTAGATCACCATTTGTGATAACTAAATAAATCACAAAGAAAAAGGTGAATCTATGCTGCGTCTATTTGTCCTAGCTACCCTCAGCTCACAATTGCTTCTGCCGATCTTGGGTTTTTCAAAACCATATAAAACCCAAAAGATGACAGTCGATCTAAAAGTCATTAAAAAAGGATTTGACATCCCTTGGGCACTTGAATTTATCGATGACAATAAC
>CAZBDM010000383.1:4353-5083 GCA_964490675.1 uncultured Oligoflexales bacterium | reverse complement strand
GATTTCTCTGATAGAGAATGGCCTCGTATTTTTCTTTCCCTCTCTTATACTCGGCCACCAAAATGTTTCCCCAACCCACATGTCTTTCGCCAGCAGTAAGCCTTTCCACCACAAGTCGCCAACGATCGCCTTTTTGAACCTCTCGCGCAAAATCAATTTGAAACGCAAAGACTTCGGCTAAGTTGACCACTACTTCTGGATCCATTCCAGCGGCGGAAGAAGATGACCATAGTGAACTTTTGACCACTCCTTGATACTTCTCGATGCTCTTTTTAATCTGCAGCTTTTCGATACGAGCGTTCCAATCGCCATCTGTACTTCTTTCAGCAATCAAATTTTCAGTTGATGAGATGGGGTAGAGAAGCGTCTTTGGCGATTCTTTGGCTTCACTACTCCATGCTATTTCAAATGACTTCCCGCTGTTTATTTGCCCAAGGTCATAATGGGAACGAGAAGCTTGCACAATGCTATATATCATCTTTGGAGTTAAACCAGCCTGCCTCAGCGTAGAAAAGGCGGTCATGTTTCGCTTTATCTTGTGCGAGGTCGTCACCTGGGGAGAAACTCTCTTCTCTTCTTCTCTTTCTTTACTCTTTGGGTGCAGAACTTTCTCTTCATTCGGTGAGGTCACATTTTCGGAGCAGGAAAGATTTAAAAGAAGAGTAAGAAGGATAAAAAGTTTCTGAAAAATCATGCTATGCTAGTTTTCCAAGCTTTTAAATTTAGAAAC
>CAZBDM010000383.1:0-4326 GCA_964490675.1 uncultured Oligoflexales bacterium | reverse complement strand
AGGATATTCACCTGTCATCACACTTCAAAAACCTTTCATTCCAACAAAGGGACTAGGGAATGAACATTGAGAACATCCTACCACCACCCCTGCGAATCACTCAATCCAATAGATGTCTTATTTGTAAATTGCTCGAACAAATCTATTTGATTTAAGGTGTATTTACTTAAAGACGGTCTTTTTCACCATTGCATGTTCAGATTCACAGGTTATTTCTTAGCCTTTCTGTCTTCCCAAACATGGTTAGGCCAAACCTAACCACCCTTCCTGTCCAGACATGATTGTCGCTTTTGCAGCTCCTCAACCTTGACTCGCAAATTGATGCAGGTTATAGATTTGACACAAGTTTGGGGGTGAATGAAATAGCGCGTTTCTAGTTACTTACAAAAACTCGCCCATATTTTTTCTTTACTAAATCTATAGATATTAGTGGCTTAATAGAAGGATAGGCTTTGCCTATCTGGAATTTTCTGCTGGAGTTTGGAATTAGGATAGGAAGTGATAGAAGAGTAAACTGGTTCATATCACCTGTTCTACTTTTTGTCTTTCTCATGTCTTGTGGGTTTGCAGAGAGAGAGCGGAGACGTGAGTCACCAAATTTCCAGGTGAACAGACTCAAGGCCGAAAGTGAAACTCTTTCCTACGATCGATTTCGTCTACCAAGAAAAAAACGCATCCATATTCAAGCCTGTATTAATCCTCGATTGATCAAAGGTGAACGTATTGTTAGTCATCGTTTTAAGATTATCTCAAATCAGTTAGAAAAGAGTGTTGAAACGAAAAAAGAAGACAATTGTCTCGAATGGCACGAAGACTTTGAATTTTCTTTTAGTCAAACAAGTGGATACATTAGAAAGACTATTAAAATAGTCGGGGAAGGATCTTACAGAGGAAGCCATGAAATCGAATATGCCATCAATCCTTGGTTAGAGGAATTACCAAACTCAGGCAATAAATTTTTCTTTGATTTGCGTATTCATCAATTGGATGAAAAATCATTTGTTTCTCCCGAAACATTATTAACCGCAAGCGATACAAAAATCCAATTAATTGACGACCCTGAACTTAAAACACGCTTGTTCAAAAAAGACAAAGTTGATTATCTCTACTTTGAACTGTCAAGTAAGGTTAGACTTTTACATAAAAATATCTCAGGCGAGAATTTTTATTTACCTATTCCGAAAGCACAACAAGAAGTTGAGATTCTATTCAAACCCGTTGCTTCTGAAGCGTTTACCGTTCTTGCTCAGATTAACGATTCAGTGATGGTAGTAAAACATCAACTGATGTTCAGTGGGCAGTCTCCTTTCGCAAGTTATTCGATTTCGGTAAACCTTCAGTCGTTCGCGTTTTCTGGAGATTTATCTAATAGCGTTTTTTCACTCACGCCTGTCGAGTCTGTTGATCATGCAAATTTAAAGGAGATGAATCAACAGCAGAGTTTAAGTTCAAAGCAAAATTTTCTTACGGGTAGTGTTTTAAATAAAATCAACATCAGTCCAAGTGAAAGAGAAAATTGGATTGTCGATGATAGCTTGACGTTGACGATGGAGAAATTCTTTCGTCTGTCGTTAGATGTCCAGTTCAAAAACAACAATACCCAGGATAGAAGTCGTGATTCATACGGTAAGTTACCTGATGGCAAATACCGACTAGGTCTTACTTTTTTGAAAAAATTTCATAAAAGTCTAACGGACAGCGAAACGATTGATTTACATGACGATAGTCTTTTTCTTGATACGAAAGAATATCAGATCGACGTAAGCAACGGGAAAATAGTGACCTTTGTTAATTTTTTTATGCCAGACTTTCGCTTCTACAATATTCGAGGTCTTTTAGTTATAGACCTTCTCCCTTTGCAAGAGCATACACCAGAAAACCGAATGCGTTTTGTAGCTGAAGTGATTCTGAACAAAGGTAAAGCGCATTCCGTCGTTTACTCTGCATCCTCTTGGGAAAATGTTAGGTTTCTTGATGATGCTTATCAACAAACCTTGAATCTTTCTTACGAAGACCTGCGGCAAAAAAGTATGTCCATCGAGAAGCAAAGGAAACAAACAAGAAACCTTCAGATCCAACCGGAAAATTATGCAGCGATAAAAAATTTGAAATACATCAACACTACCGATGATGATGCATCGGTCTTGAGACCAATTTTTAATACTTTTTACAAAGGATCAAAAATCTACGACTCTCAACGCTCTAGTTTATGCGATTTTTGGTCAAAAGAGCTGTTTTATGACGATCTTTCCAGCGACGAAGAGAATGAGAAACTTGCTGAAGAGCTATTACTTTTTTGTCGCGATAAATTAAAAGATGGACTGTCTGCGGAAATGTTCCTCTTTCAGCCGGTCTGGCTAGATTTTCGTATCGTCAAAAGTGATTATCAATCCTTTTTTGGTTACTCCGACCTTTCTGTTTTGAGTCAAAGCTTTTCAGCCAGGCATATTTTCGACAAAAGTTTAGAAGCCTATGGAGGGCTCGGTATCGATATCGGCCCCAAGAATTATAAAATGATACGCGCTGGAGTGCAGTTAAGTGGAAGTTTAAGTGGTCAGAACTCTATAGAAAACACTTCCGTCAAAGAATATTTTATTTCTACGGAATACCAAGATGTCAGACTGTCTACAAGTCAGATCAGACCCTGCCTTATTATTACGCCTAATCTCTTGACCATTGCAGCACAAACCAAAAAATTGAAAGCACATGCAAAGAATCGGTTGGAAGAGTATTTATCATGGGTAAGACCTAAAAATGTCTCTGTGTCGATAGAACCGACGGGGGTGTTTTTTTGTGACAAAACCATTTTGTTTCGGGATCAGCAATTTTCTTTTGATACGACATTCTATTTTTTGTCACAGAAATTCAAAGGAGACATGGTCTTAGATGGCAATAAGTTAAAGAATCAGCCATGGCTTGAGGGTTTTAGGGGAAAGGTTCAATTTAAAAGATTTATGGACTACGTAAACGAACCGGTGAAGACGAATCCTGGTATCCCAAGCGCATTAGATCTTCTAAGAGATAACAACTCGCCACTCGATGAAGAGAATTTTCTCAATCCGACTGAACTTTTGCTTCGGGCTAATGGCAAATTTAATATCTACAATTATCCATCTGTCCATCTTCCAACGGAAGAACAAATGCTGCAGCTGAAGGCGAGGTTTTTGACTTATTGACACAAAATCTCAATAGGTCGAGCTGCGCCAAAGTTATGTCCGTGTCGGAAAGGCTGAATCAACCCGATTCGAAGTGACAACGCCGCAATGAGGTGTTTTTCACGATCGACTGATTAAACCTCAAAACCTTTTTCTTCAAGGACTCTCATTGTTTCATCAACTTTTGGCTTCTTCACCATGAAATAATCTGTCTCATAGGTAGAAACAGCAAAAATACTAATTTTCCTTTCTGCAAGAGGAGAGGCTATCGAGGACAAAATACCTGTTAAAGAAAAATCAAGGGGACCTTCAACTTTTATCAGGTTCCAACCTGATTCAAAATCAACCACAGAACTAGGAACAAGCTTAGTTTCACAGACAACTGAGATCTCATCATTTGTTTTGCTCACAGAACAGAAGGGACCGCTCCAAAGCCAATCAGGTATTTCATCTGATGGATTCAGCCGAACAATCGAAAATTCGCCTTGTATATGTATTAGCTTCATTGGGTAGCATTTCCTATCAGTTTATCGTACTCCCGGACGTTTGTTGTTTTAACATCCCCTGTCCATTGGTTTGTTTTTCCATTCTCCTTGTAACCCATTTTTTTCCAAAACCCATCCACATCATTTTCATCAGAAACACCTAATCGGATTTTTTTGCATGCGAGAGAACGTACGACATAATCTTCGATCAGTTCGTAGCTAAGAGCGCCAATTCCTTGGCCTAATAGACTTTCCTTAATCAAGAGCAAGCCTAAATAACAGATACCCTCTTCAGGGTGATTTATATGCAGGTCGACGACGCCAATGGGATCGCCGTTTTTTTCGATTAACAGAAACTGTTTATAATACTTTTCGCTTGTCTTTTCTGGCCTATCGACAATCGCATGCGTAGCTGTTTTTTGAGTAGGTAAACACCCATCAACTTTTTCGAAATAACGAGGTGTTTCTTTGAAAATGTCAAAAATGGTGTCTAAGTCTGCCTTTGAACAAAGTTTCAACAACAGGTGATCCTCGGTTAATCTCAATGATTTCCCACAATGTGGACCCCATTTTCCCTTTGGAGCATCAGCCCATAGCCACCCTTTGCGATGACACTCATCGTTTCTCAATGGATTTAGCCCGGATTTCTCATAGGATTTTTTGACAGCATAAAACTGTGTTGAGCG
>CAZBDM010000382.1:3687-5095 GCA_964490675.1 uncultured Oligoflexales bacterium | reverse complement strand
TTTTCACAAGGTAAGTTCTCAAATCAAGAGAACTCGGAAAGTACTGGTCTTGGTCTCGCAATCGTGAAGAATATTCTCGAGCTCCTTGACGGCAAGATCACCATACAGAGTCAGGTCGGTCTCGGAAGCAAATTTATCATTGAGCTTCCCGTCCAAGAGGTTTCTCAGATTTTGGAAGAACATGATAAGATAAAAGATATTTCAGTTAGGACTTCTCTTGTTAAAAAAGAAAACTCTAGTATTGACCTTTCTGAGCACAATCTTAGAGCTTTGATTGCGGAAGACAATGATGTCAATTACTTCGTTCTCTCTTCTTTCTTGAAAGGTTTTGGCGTCAAATCAGAGAGAGCTGTCAATGGCAAAGAAGCTGTCGAAGCGGTATCCCAAGATTCCTTCGATGTCATTTTTATGGATATGCAGATGCCAATAATGAACGGTATTGATGCGAGTCATCATATTAGAGATTTGAAGGTGACAACACCGATCGTAGCTGTGACCGCTAACGCTTACGAGGAAGACAAGAAAAGATGTCTTGAAAGCGGCATGGATGATGTAATGACTAAGCCATATATGAGAAAAAAGTTAGAAGAGATGCTGAGAGGTCTATTTGCTAGATATCTAGAGAAAAAAGACAGCGGCACCCAGAATGATTCACGAAAAATTGTTTAAAATTGTCCTCAAATAGAATCCGATCCCCAGATAAAGCTTTCTTCAAGGGCAATTTCGACTCTGCCTGGTTCGATGATATGAGCCAGAGCAAGAGGATGAAGCTCTGCACTATAGGCATATTCTGCCAACCTTTGGTAAACCTCTAGATCGATCGCTGCCGGCATCAAGACGACTATTTCTGGCCACCCGGTAGCCATAAGAACATCTTTGATGCCTGCGATGAGACTGTCAGGTTGATCCAAGCCCCACTCATGAATGACATTGACCATGTCATATCCTTTACCCACAATAAAGTAAGCACGTGGTTGTTCGAGGGAACCTTTGAGAAATAAGTGCATTTCAGGGATTTTGAGCATGGCAGCGAATTCTTCAGGGCTTCGTCGCAAAGTATATGCACAGCTTTGACGGATATCGAGAAGCTTTTTGAGAAGACCAACGCTGATGTCTTTACTGTTGATCGGCATAAATTGCCCAACTTCAGACTGAAAGCCAGCAAGGCTTGTTGGGCGATAGATAAGGCGGTATTCTTTGCCAAATGACTGGAAACCTAGCTTCTGATAGAATTCTAGTAGATCGCTCCATAAGATGAGTGCCTCAAGCTGCATGGATGCAGCACGCTGAATGAGCTCGTGAAAGAGCTGCTTCATGATGCCGCGCCCCCTAAGAACTTTAGTGGTCGCGACATTACCGATCAAACCGACGGCGATTTGCCGCTTGTGGGTTTGATCAACCAGCTTCC
>CAZBDM010000382.1:0-3677 GCA_964490675.1 uncultured Oligoflexales bacterium | reverse complement strand
CTTCCTTGGCCAAAGATTGGCATGAGCCACAACTTTATTATCGAACATGGAACAGTAGCTGTATTGAGTGTTACTGGGATCGAGTACGATGGGATATTCTTTGTCTATTTCGTAAGGTAAAGACTCAGGTCTCAACGTTGCTTGCAAGAGCTGACTTCTTTGTTCAAGTATGGTGCGGTCTTGGGGGTGTATGACAAACATAGAGCACCTATTGACTGTTATTGGGTAATTTTTTTCCATTATAACCTGCGGAGTCATTCATGGGAATCAGAATGTATCCTGGCTTACGCCAAGCTGGCATCGATCCAAAGATGGTCGATCAGCTTATCGAGGCGCAGAAGATTCCCGTCAACCGTGCTAAGGAACGGAAAGAAGAAACAGTCAGCTTGAAAAAAGAATTCGATAACCTGCAAGGCTTACTGAATGATCTGGATTCAAGCCTTAATGGTCTTAAGACAAGACTCGACTTTGAAAAGTTAAAGCTCGACTCTTCTCACCCAGATATTATCGATGGTGAAGTCAGTCCGGGGGCGCTTCTTGGTACTTACGAAATGGAAGTTCGTAGTCTTGCTCGTAATGAGAAAGAACTTGCATACGGGTTTCCTGATAAGAACGAGACACCGGTTGGTTTTGGTTTTATGGCGATCGAAAACGAAGAAGGTGGAGATCCGATAGAGATTGTCGTCGAACCTTATACAACCCTCGAAAAACTCGCTAACCAAATCAACGACACCAACTCTGGTGTCAAAGCGATGGTGATCAATACTAAATATGAGCCTGATCCTTACAGATTACTTGTCATAAGCGAAAAATCTGGCAAAGAAACGAAATTTTACATCGACGAAGATACGACTTTCCTCGAGTTTAAAGAGCAAGTCACCGGCCGTAATCTTGATGTTCTCTTTGAAGATGTTCCGGTTACAGATGATGACAACATACTTGAAGACTTGATTGGCGATGTATCACTACAGGTGCGTCGTTCTGAACCAGGAACGCGAGTGCAAGTCAGCATTGTCCACGATATTGATGCGACATTAGAAGGTATTAAGGGTTTTGTTGAAAAATACAATACGGTCGCTGAGTATATCAACGGTCAGTTTCAGCAGGATGGTGAAACAGGACAATACGGTCCCCTGTCAGGTGAACAATCGATAAAAATGATCATGCGACAGCTTCAACAGGCCCTTCAAACTTTTCCAAAAGGGGGACAAAAGTTTAGTACCATCGCAGAGATCGGTATTACTACTGATCCTAAGTCAGGTAAGCTACGCATGGATGAATCTAAAGTAAGAGCTGCACTTTCCGAAGACTATGATAGTGTCGCCCAGCTCTTTATTCGGGGAGAAAGATTTTCTGGCGTAGCCGAGCATTTAGCTCAGAAACTTAAGTTACTCAGAAATCCATCTTATGGCGTTTTAAAGAGTCGGTCACGAGGTCTTGAAAGAATTATTAAAACTCAAGATCAAGACATTGAGCGACGTGAACGTCAACTCCAAGCGCGAGAACAAGGCATCAGACGTCAATTCTCGGCACTTGAAAACAACCTTGCCAACTTAAATGCGCAGGGGAACTTTCTCAAGCAACGCTTTGGAGGCGGCGGGGGTTCAGCCCCAGGAGGGGGTTCATAGATGGAGGTTTAAGGCAAAATGAGTAACCCGTACCGTCAGTATCAAAAAACTGCCGTTACTACAGCAAGCCGCGAGAAAGTTCTTCTGATGCTCTACGAAGGATGCATCCGCTTCATCAAGCAAGCCAAGCTCGCAATGGAAGAAAATCGAGTCGCCGACAAAGGCAAATTCATTAGTAAAGCTACCGCAATCCTTTCTGAACTTATGGCAACACTTGATTTTAAATTAGGTGGTGAACTCGCCCATGATTTAGAAAATCTCTACGTCTTTATGATCGACAAGCTGATTGAGGGAAACATTCAAAATGACAAAGAATGTCTCGATCATGTCGAAGGTCTCATGAATACTCTTTATGTTGCTTGGAAAGATGTCATCGAAAATCCGCGCGAAGACGGATGTCCTTCACCATCTTTACAACCAGAAGAATTCAAAGAGTATCAAAGACAAAAAGCGGAAGCTGAGCAACAAGGTGATTCTCAACCAAAAGAAGAGGTCAAACAAACTCCCGCTCAACAACGACAGCAGCAGCTTCCGTCGACTAAACTGAAAATTATGGCCTAAACTGCCAGTCAATATTTTCCTAGTTATGAGCGACCACTATCTAGTGGTCTGCTCCAATTTATGAAGTTTTGCAACATTCATGCATAATCCTTCTCACGTGCTAATCTAGTTCTAGTCCCAAAAAAGTTTATTCACAGTTCACCATTAGGGGGTGCAAATGGGTGTCGCTCAGGCGCTTTACACGGGCGTGACAGGTCTATCGGTCAATGCCGACGGTATGTCTGTTATTGCCAACAACATCGCTAACGCCAATGCCCGCGGCTTTAAGCGTGATCGTGCAGAGTTTGAAGATCTACTTTCAGTAGACTTAAACAGTGGAGCTGGACGTGCGCAAATCGGTCGGGGTTCAAGGCTTAGAGATGTTAAAACAATCCATACCCAAGGCGGTTTAAAAGTTACCGACAATATCACTGATATTGCAATCCAAGGGATGGGTTTCTTCGTTGTGTCTAGTCCTAATACCGAAGTTCTGGAGTCTGCTGGAAAGTTTTACACGAGAGCTGGGTCGCTTCGTTTTGACAAAGACGGCTATCTCGCTGACTCAATGGGCGGACGTATCCAAGGATACATGGCAAAAGCTGATGGTACATTAACATCTCGTTTAACTGATGTGAGAATCGCAACCAACAATCTTCCTCCTAATGCAACGAATACAGTGAATCTCAACGTTCAGTTAGATACTCGTCAAGAGATGCTCGAAGTCGATTGGGATGCATCTAAACCTGAAGAAACATCAAACTTTAATACCACCATCAGTGTCTTTGATAGTCATGGACGCGCTCACCAAACAACGGTTTACTTCCGTAAAACAGATGCCAGTACGGATGGTACTTCTTGGGAATGGCATGCTCTGGTCGATGGCAAGGAAGTTGTTGACGGTCAAGATGGTGTCATGCAGGAGTTTGCCAATGGTAATATTTCCTTCGACCGTTTCGGCAACCTTCTTTCCGAAGAAACCAATGAGTCGAGTGTAAGTTTTGCTAACGGAGCTTTCCCTGACCAAGAAATCCTCTTTGACTTCGGTAAGAACATTGGAGAAGAGGGCGGTACAGGTGTTAACGCTTCTAAAGCGATTGCCGCTAAAGCGATGACCGTCTTCCACCAACAAGACGGCTATGAAGCTGGTAACTTACAATCGATTGAAATCGGCCTTGACGGTAAAATCACAGGTATCTTTACCAATGGTCTGCAACGAAACTTAGCAGCTGTTGCACTGGCAACTTTTGAAAACCAGGATGGTCTGCAAAAAGCTGGTCGTAATCAATTCTACAGCAGTATGGCTTCTGGTCCGCCTAAAATTGGTATGGCTCAAACAGGTAGCCGTGGTTCTCTTTATGCTTCTTCACTGGAAGAATCGAACGTCGATCTTGCAAATGAATTTGTCACAATGATCATGACGCAAAGACTTTTCCAGGCCAACTCAAGGTCAATCACAACGACTGACACAATGGTTGAAGAAGTGATTAACTTGAAACGTTAATTTTAGTC
>CAZBDM010000381.1:2565-5099 GCA_964490675.1 uncultured Oligoflexales bacterium | reverse complement strand
AGCTTTCTCCAACTTGCAAAGCTAGCTCTCTAGTAGGCGTTAGAACCAAGGCACGAGTGCGCCGGTTGGGATCCTTTTTTTGGGAAATTTTTTCTAACGTAGGAAGAGCAAAAGCCGCGGTTTTACCTGTACCCGTCTGGGCGCATCCAAGTAAGTCTCTTCCTTTAATCAGTTCTTTTATGGATTTCTGCTGTATCGGCGTAGGCGTTTTATACCCCCGTTCAGCTAACGCCCGCAATATATCTTCGTTAAGTCCCATCTGTTTAAACGCAATAGGATTAGGGGGCTTGTTGCAGACCCTGCTCTTCGAAAGTTTCCGGGCAAATTTTTTATGTTGTGGACTTTTTGGCTTTAAATTTTTCATTTTTATTACAGCATGGTTTTACATGACGAAAACCGATGACATCCTTTTCAGGTGTTGACCGAGATTTACAAAAATTTCTGAGTAACTGACGTGCGAGATTTTACTTCAACTATTAACCGACATTCAGCGACCTTCTTCATTAAGCGATTTCCCATCGAGGGGAATGTTCTAATAATACAACAGATTGACATTAATATAAATTAATATTAATTATAATTTCACCTGTGCGATTTATTTAGAATTATTAAAAATGAATGTTTTTAAAACTCTCTGAAATAGGTACTCGTCATGATTAAACTGCTTGCATCTTTATTCATCATTTCAATAAGTTATACTGCCAAAGCGGATCCTTCTAATCGACTTTTTCCAGCACCAACCTTTGAAGAGAGGGCCCAAATGGTTGTAGACAAGCTTCAAGGCCAGCTTGTTTCCTACATCGATGAAAGGTACGACATAGGAAATCAGGAAATAGCAGGGGAATTTGCCAAAGATGTATACGAAGCCTGCTTCAAAAACCCTGCAGCAAATGATTGGCCCAGCGCTCGCAAACAGTTCTATTGTCTCATTCCCTTTAAATTCCGAGCATGCTACACATTACGTTTGATCGACGAAGACCGCACATTACAGCAAAGAATCGCCGACATATATCGCTGTGAGCATAAATCCCAATCGGAGTTGACGACCACCCGAGATTTCGTTGCCGTCTTCCGCTCGTTGGTCTTAGAAGATCCTGATGTCACAAGCCTCGCAGACGCAGACTTCGAGTTTGCCAAGGTTCCTGAGGTCAGCCAATCGACCTTTTTAGAAGCGCTGCAAAGCACGGTCAATAGAGTGGCTTACCAGCGGGAGCTTGCTTTCTGTAAAAAGCTCAAGCTTTGCCAGTAATTGATGCGCATTGCACTTTTACCCAACTCTTCTGTTCTTTCCCCGAACACTTAAATCAAGTGGGATTCTTTACTTAGTTTGAAATTTCGAATATCAGAGTGGATATTGCAAACAGAGCACACGTTTGGCGCCGTACAGGGTCAAACTGTGTAGTAACCGATCGTAAACACTGTTCATTTCAATAGTGACTACTGTATTGTGCTGAACAAAGGTCTTTAGGGAAGGACACAACAATGAATGTTCTACTTTTGATTGTTCTCCAACTTGGGATTTATTCTTCTTTCGCTCTCTCACAGACCGAAGAAGGTAAGGTTAAAAAGGATGTTTCTTTCACGGAAGACATCAAGCCAATCTTAGACAATCGATGCGTCCAATGTCACAGTTGTTATAACGCACCATGCCAACTCAAGTTGTCTTCCCCTGAAGGCATAAGACGGGGCCTTATCAACCCCTTTCACGGTACCCCTCCTGAATGGCTGTGGTTCTACAAGCAAGACGGGCTTTACACCGACCCCTTGGGCTTAGGAGGCAAAAAGGTTGTTTTCAATAACAAACGCCTGAGGGCGATCGAACCGACTCGTCTTTTTATCGATTCTTTAACGACTGAAGGCTGGCGTGAAAAAGGCTTTACACCGGTCGTTAATAGAGATGACGTTGCTGACTCGGCTAGATTTGGTTTTATATCTTCTTTGATTCGCCACCGCCAAATTTATGATGGACCTGTCTTAGACAAAGACCCTGAGTCATTTAAGAAGCATCAGGCCGAGTTCTCAAGAGTTTGTCCGACTAATATGAGCGATTTAGGAGAGCATTTGACCACTAGAGCTGTGGTGGAAGGCAGTCCAGCGGGTATGCCTTACGGCCTACCTCCACTAGATAACGGACAGCTCAATAAAGTTGTTGCATGGGAAAAAGCTGGTGCACCGATGCCTGAAAAAGAACAGACCCTAAAGATCTCCTCATCGAGTGATCTAGCCTTAATAAGAAAGTGGGAACAGGGGATTTTTAATCACTCTCATCGAGGCTTGTCGGACGAGAAGAGAAACTATAAGTACGAGTTAACTGCCCGCTACCTCTACGAACATTTATTTTTAGCTCACATCTACTTCGATAGCCAATCAACGGATCCTCAATTTTACGAACTCATCCGTTCCTACGATAGATGCGACTCTAAAATAGTTTTGGATGTCGTTAAGACAAGAAGGGTTTGGGACGATCCTGGCAAGCCATTTTATTATTGCTTCAGAAAGATCACCTCTTCTATTGTTCACAAAACTCATATCAC
>CAZBDM010000381.1:1049-2555 GCA_964490675.1 uncultured Oligoflexales bacterium | reverse complement strand
TGGATCAAAACAAACTCGATCGTATCAACGAGCTGTTTTTTGGTGACAAGTATCCTTGGGAATATAAAAACCCAGTGCCTCTTGAAAGCAAACAAAAGACCGTTTTTGCCACTTCAAACGAAATCGCATCTAATCCCTTTAAAGTCTTTCGACCAATACCTGCGAAAGCGCGCTATCAGTTTCTGCTCGACGATGCAAAATATCACGTCATGACTTTTATTCGTGGGCCGGTTTGTAAAGGAAACACTGCTGTTAACTCAATTGATGAACATTTTCATGTTTTATTTGTCGATCCTGATTCCGACTTTTTATCGAACACAACCGACGAGATTTACGATCAAGCGGCAAGTCTTTTAGATTTACCCGCCGAAACGGGTAGCAATGCAGTTATCCGTCGAGCCTATTTCAAATCAAAAGAACGTCGCAAAAAACGCAACAAGTACCGCCAGCTATTTCACTCTGCCGATCAGAAAAGCTATGCCATTCATGATCTTTGGAACGGCAGGCAACCAGACGACAAAGCCGCTTACAATAACCAAGCCCTACTAACGATTTTCAGGAATTATGATTCGGCGAGTGTCGTGCAGGGAGCTGTAGGATCGACATCTAAGACGATCTTCGTTCTCGACTATTCTCTGTTTGAGCGACTTTATTACTCGCTCGTGGCTGGCTTTGATGTCTTCGGCAATGCACAGCATCAATTACCCACGAGAATTTACATGTCCTATATTAGGATGGAAGCAGAAGAACTTTTCTTAAGATTTATTCCGCAGCCGTTTCGCCGCACGATGAGACGTTCATGGTATATTCCTGCTGGTGGAAAAACCGAAGAAATTTACCGACGTGTAGTAGGAAAAACAAAGTTAGAAAAGAAGTTTCCGTTACTTGGGGTTGACATCGCGTCCGGTGTTTCTTTTGACCAAGAGCAGTTTAGCATTTTATTGGATGAGGGAAGTACCGTCGCTCAGGATGAAGTCTTCAGACAGTTACAGGGTATCAGGGCTGAATTTATGCGGCAGGCAAAAGCCCACCTAGGGGAATCCTATCTTACAGGCTACATTGACACAATAAACTTCGATACAACCGAGCAGGCCCTCGCCTACTGGCAGACGAACCCTCCAAAGGATGAATTTGAGCAGTTTGAAGCAAAGCTTTCCCAAATAGCTGGTGTCCCCGCAAAAGACGCCCCTTGGGTGAAAAGAGCCCCTAGTATCGCGACAATCTTGGTGAGGAACTCTGCTGATGAGAAGAGGATTTATACGTTAGTGCGCCAAAAAGAACACTATAACGTCGCTTGGATTGCCGATGAGAATAATAGGCGTGATGTCGATCGAGATACTGTTTTTTTCTACCGCGGTGTGTTGGGATCCTACCCAAATCTTATTTTCGATGTTAAGACAGAAGACGCCGACAGTTTCATTTCTGATTTACTCCAAGCCGATGACGACTTTACATCAACTGCGCCATACGATGCCTTTGTGGCACGCTACGGCCGCAGTCGCAACG
>CAZBDM010000381.1:0-1039 GCA_964490675.1 uncultured Oligoflexales bacterium | reverse complement strand
TTTTGGCAAACTTACGATGATATCATGACGACCTTTAAACAATCAGATCCAATAGATTTTGGCATTCTTGATCTTAATCGTTACGGCGTTGATTTTGAATTTTTTGGAGATCCAGTACAGTCCCATCTTAGTGAACAACACGACGCTGAAATCATTGAGTGGATCTTTAGTGAGTAGGTGATTTTCTAGTTTTTGGAATGGTGGAGAAATTGAGATGGTATCGTCTCGGTTTCGCTTCCATATCCGAGGGTGGGGTTCATGAACCCCCAAAAAAATCTCAAGTGTTGAAGACATTTCAAGCTAAGTATCGAAATCAATAGTCAAAAGATTATTCGTTAATATTCTGTCAGGATTTCTCGATTTTTTGATCTTTTGAATGAGACGAAAACACCCCCAAGAAATTTCCAACCATCTGTTTACACTGCTCTTTTTATTTATTTTTTTAATTGGTTAAGTATTCAATAAAAGAATCGAAAAGGGATTTATAAAGGTTTTCGAGCGAAATTGCCTTGAGGAAGGTCGAAATTTATCTAGTTTTAGGGACGATTTATCTTGAAATGCTCTACCGACAAATCATCAATCGTTAAGATAGTTTTCTTGACAAGTTTTCTGATCGGCTGCGTCGGTGGTGGTTCTGGTGATTCTTCAGATAATCAAGAACAACAATCAAGCGTTGCAACATCTCAATACCAAAACACTGGTCAACAGTTCCCCGGTGGAGAGCTCGCTTACAAAGTCGAAGACGCAGAGGATTCATCTACTGATGACAGTGTCATCTCCACTAATAGCGAAAGTAGTGGAGAATCAAATAATATCCCCGCATTCCCTGTCTCTGGTCCAGGTCAAATCAGTTATAATTTACGAAACGACTCAACATCGACATCACCCGAAATCACCTGGGATGCAATCGATCATGTCAGCTTATCTCATTATGAATTGGCGATTGGTACAACGCAGGGAGTGGAATTCCCCAAAATCTCCGGGCACACCTATTGAGCGGCGTGAATTGCTTTATACTGCATAGGACTGAGATAGCCCA
>CAZBDM010000380.1:959-5107 GCA_964490675.1 uncultured Oligoflexales bacterium | reverse complement strand
CGAACCGAGCGCACACCAGCGTGTACTTCTACTACTCTGACGATAGACTTGCGACAAAGCACGCAGTTCAATTTGATCTCCCACTTTCGTTCCTGTTCCGTGGGCTTCAACAAGTGAAATCGTTTCTGGTGAACATTGTGATTCTTGGTAAGCTCTTTCGAGAGCTTTCATTTGTCCGTCACTACTTGGTGCATAGATGGCCTGACCTTTGCCATCACTGGAACTTCCCATCCCTTTAATCACAGCGTAAATACGGTCGCCATCTCTTTCGGCATCGGATAGACGTTTGAGAATGACCGTACCCGCACCTTCGCCTAAAGTTGTTCCGTCTGCTTGCGAGGAAAACGGACGCGCCTGGCCACTTGCAGAAAGTGCCGGCGTCTTACTGAAACACATGTACATGAAGATATCATTAAACGTATCAACCCCACCCGTAACGACCATGTCTGCTTTGCCCTGCTGGAGCTCAAGAATGGCAAGATGTAAAGCTCCCAGTGACGACGCACAGGCCGCATCAACAACACAGTTCGTTCCACCGAGATCAAGACGATTAGCGATGCGACCAGCGACCACGTTGCCAAGAAGCCCAGGAAATGAGTTTTCCTGCCAACCGACGTATGATCTTTTGATCTCTTCAACCACTTCTTCTGAAGTTTGCTCGTCAATGCCAGCATTTATTAAGGCTCGTTTCCAAATCGGATGACCAAGTCGGGCTCCGAGAGGCACGACAAGTTCAAGCGCTCCGGTAACACCGAGGATACAGCTGACCTTGTCGCGATTAAATGATTTCTCTGGTCCGTAGCCAGCATCGATGAGAGCTTGATGGGCTGAGATCATACCGAATAGTTGGCTCGTATCGGTCGCTTCGATCGCTTGCGGGGGAAGGCCAAATTTCAGGGGGTGAAAAGGATAAGCATCAAGAAATCCGCCCGTTCTTCCGTAGGTCATGTCGGCAGATTTTTGATCGCTATCGTAATAATCTTTCAGTCGCCAATGAGTAGCAGGGATCTCTTTGATACAGTCTTGGCCCGACTTTAGAATGTTCCAATATTCATCTAAATTTTGCGCACACGGAAAAAGAGCCCCCATTCCAATGACAGCAATATCTTTTTGTTTGCGACTCGTCGAAGCCAATGAGTATCCCCTTTAACTATAAAACGCGAGCATGTCTTCACGCGGTTGATAATCTTGCCATTCATCGGCGAGCTCAAAACCGTGCATCTTCAAGAACTGAAGCCTCTTTAGATAACAAGCTCCGTAGAGAAGATGCTTTGCGACCGTCACGACTTTTCTATTTTTTGCTTCTTGCAGATAAGTTCCCTTGACCCATTGATTAAAGGCTCCCATAGCAGGACCTGCCCAAACCTGGTAATCGATCTTACGATCAGAAACCCCTTGGTTGGCCCAACGTGACGCCTGTCCTAAGTACCAACGGAAGATGAGTGCCATTTTATGTTTTGGATTCTTTTCTGCTTTGATGATTTGATCTGGGTCACGTCGGCTAAAATAATCGAGAGTGTCTTGCCAAATCTCATGCAAGGGTTTTCTAAAGATCTGTTTTTCGAGGTTCTGGCGTTCAATGCTCGGGATCTCATCGATCGAAGCATGACTGCGATAGATTTCAAAAAGTTTGTTAGCACGCATGGGAAAGAGGGTGCCAGACTTGATCACTTGTACTTTAACACCCATCTCAAACATATCGGCAGCCGCAGCCATCGCCGTGTCACCTTGTTTGACTTTAGCGAGCATTTGTCTCACTTCATCACTCGTGCCTGATTCACAACAAGCTTGATTGATCGTACCTGTTACAACGTAAGCGGCACCCATAGAAAATGCAGCGAGGATACCGTAGGGAGTGGCCAGGCCACCAGCCGCTCCAACCCGTGGCCAAATCTGATAATCAAAGCGCCGCGCCAACTCGTTTCTTAAAGCGATCATGGTCGGAAGCATAGTGATAAGGGGTCGCGCATCTGTGTGCCCACCGGAATTCGCTTCGGCGGTAAGATCATCCGCTAGCGCGACATATTTTGCCAGTTCCGCTTGTTCGCTGGTGATAGCGCCCGCGTTTAGTAACTCCCGTACCATTGCTTCTGGAGCAGGACTTAAAAACTTCTCGGCAACTTCAATCCGGGATACTTTTGCCATCAAACGGTGAGAAACCCTAATGCTTCCATCAGCTCGCTTTGATAAGCCGGCGAGACGGTATTTTACCACTGGCAAGGTTAAATCTAGAAAGGCAGAAGCTTCTACGATGTTGATGTTTCTTTTTAGGAAAAGATCGACTGTCTCAGATTCGATGTGAGCTTCGCTTGGGCTATGGATAAGGTTGACACCAAAATTCTTTCCAACCAGCGAAGATTGCAGACGCCCAATGGCCTGATCGATGCGAGAGGGTAAGAGCCCAGCTGCTCCAAAAAAACTCAGCATGCCGTGACTAGCCATCGCCTCAACAAGCGCTTCGCTGCTAATGCCATTGGCCATCGAGCCGGAGACGTATTGGTTATCGACTCCGTAAAATTTAGAGAAAGCTCTGTCGCCTAAAGATGAGGCAGGGCATGCTGGAATTTTAATCAGCGCCTCTTGGTCTTCTGCTTCGCCAAGTGAAAGTTGACGACCGGGCGCGAGCTGGAAGGACTTGCCAACCGACTGAATTAAAGATGTTATTTCTGAATCTGCGCCCATCGGCAATAGGAGCTCCGTACCATGCGAAAGCCAGGATGAGATCGAAACGAGACTGTACAAAGACTAGATAAAAAACACCAGATGAATTTTTGACAAAATCGGTTAAGCTTAGCTTACTAAAACGAGTGGAGGATAGAGATGAGCTACGATGGTCCCAAGCTGCCCGATGAACTGAAAGATACTGATTTAAACAAAGATATTCTTGTGGTTGCGTCCAAACTTAAAAAATACATTAAAGCCAAGTCGGACCTCAACACCTCGCAAAGCGTCATGAAAGTCCTCAGTGATTTCATCAGAGCTCACTGTGATGATGCCATCGAAAACGCTAGAAAGGCTGACCGTAAAACACTTCTCGATCGCGATTTCGTCAAACGCTTTTGAGAGATGAGCGTCTTCCGCTGCTACTTACTGACTTATCCAATTGACCATCGCTTGTTCTGGAGACTTTTTACGAAATAAGGCTTGTAAAGGACAGTGCAGGTCTACTGATTTGCTGGATAATCATGCCGAGCCGGAAGGGCTCGCATCATTGGCGTCTTATCGATTGGGGCTTGGTTAAGGAGCAGGGGGATCAGTAAAATCGAGTTCGCTTCTGTCAGCAACAATGTCTTTGGTCAGATCAAATCTCTCGTCAACGAAAAACTTGAAGAGTTAGACAAAAACGAACCTCTCGACTACCGTCAACACAAGTTAGATTAGTCCTCCCACCAAAAGTCTTTAAAAGCACTCGGCTCCTGACGTTTTTGCCCTTCATCTTGTTGTCCTGTGGGTTGCCTGCCGCGACTTGCCACTTGGGTTTCTTCATGCTCGCCACCCTCAATGAGGGTTCCATCTTTCCACCAAGTCACTCGCTCTATTAACGAATCCGTAACTTCTTCTACTATACTTTTTCCCCTTGGTTTTTTGGGACAACCGCCCCATTTACGCGCATCGTGAGTATCAAGATGCCAGCGATCGTTGCAATAAAAGCCGACGCCTCCTTTCCCAAGAAAATTATTGGCTAGGAATAGTCTGACTAAGTCGCGAGGAACCTTTTCTTTATCGTTATATTCGACATTGAAGTCTGCGGCCCGGCAGTAGAGATGTTGTGAGCCATCTGCTCCACCGCGTTCCTTGTTATCTTTGAAAGATCGGTGGCCGGAAACTATCCTGACTTGACCGAACTCCAGAGCAATAATACTTAACCATTCTTTTAAGCGTTCCGGTAGACAACTTGTTTCGTCTTCAGTGTCGATAATCACTTTGCCCACTTCACTATCTGATGGACTCAGACCGTAAGCAGACGCTTGGTAAGAGCCATCTTGGGAACTCGCACCGCACCCAACCAATAAAAAAGTAATGCTTAGAGAAAAACAAAATCGATTAAAGGAAAGATTATTTACCACAACCACCACCTTATAATTCAACTACACAACTACAGTTCTTTAATCAGCCGTAGCTTTATTACGGAAATCGTCAGAATTCCT
>CAZBDM010000380.1:0-949 GCA_964490675.1 uncultured Oligoflexales bacterium | reverse complement strand
ACCGCCAATAATGATTGAATTTTTTACGCCCCAAAAGCCATAACAGCAAAAATCAGTTTTTTTTCCTTCAAGATTTTTCTTTGACCAGAGCGCATGTGACGAAGAGATGATGGTGTTTCCTCAGAAAAGCGGACGCCTTGGGGTTTAATGACAACGAAAGCTAAGCAGTTAACATAAGTGTTTGAAATGAGCAGAAAAATGTGAGTTCTTCAAGTGAAATTATTTTAGGCAAAACACAATCAATCCAATATTTTCCAATAAGACGATCGCTCGATGCAGAAGTTCTGCAGGGTATCAGACCTTCATCCTCTCCGACAATTTCCTATGTCCTTCAAAGGTATTTGCTTAGAAAAAGATTGGAATCAGAAGAAGGCCCCGAGATTTGCTTCGACAACCCACCAGTTCCCTGGACCCCGTACTCTTGCCAAGAAGACATTCGCTACTGGTTACGTAAAATCCTCAGGGCTGGCGGTACCTATCAAATTTTAGCAGCTTGTAACGACCCGATAAATGTATGCAGTGATTGGTTTGATTCAGAACCTGAGTTTGTTCTTTCCAACAGTACGCGTACTGGAAACGTCATTCTTTTGAAAGATAAAGGTCATCAACAATTTGCCGAAGGTCAATGGTTTTACGAACTCATGCAATATGCGGTAAAAGACTGACAAATTTGTATCCTTTTTTGGCAAAACGTCTTTGACATACTCCTTCCTATTTTTTGCCAGATCTCACCATTTGAAGACCTGATTTGATCTCAGGAGAAGATATCTCTTTTAGTCATTGGCGACAAAGGGGATGAGACTATATAATCTCACTATGTCCATCGTAACAAACAACATAAATAGATTCATTATGCATAGAATCATGCGAAAAATCACCCTGTGGCTCTTGATCGCAGGGCTGACGCACTACAAAGCCCTTGACACCAAAAGATTCATGAGGAACTTGT
>CAZBDM010000379.1:0-5131 GCA_964490675.1 uncultured Oligoflexales bacterium | reverse complement strand
CGCATATTAATCAAACTAATTGGTATTGGGAAGATGCGCTATAGTACGGCGTACGATTTATTGTCCAATACTTCTTTAACGGTCGGACCATTCGCACGAAAGAAGACAAATTCATTCGATTGAGTTTGCCTTGCTAACTCATAGGCGACACTCCAGCAATTACTAGCAGAACTAATTCCAAGTTCATTATCTTGAAAATAATCAGTTGGTAATGTTTTAACTTTCTGAGACTATATATTAAACCTTAATCCAAATAGCGCTTGCAGGCGAGGTTTTAGAAATTGTCTCAAAAAGTAGGGTTTGTCTGAGAAGTATTCAATTTTTTTTGATCCACCAAAGACATCCAGTAAGCCTTTAAACTGCTTTTTGTTTATAGGGTCTATCTTGACCATAATTGTTTGATTCGAGGTCGGTACCTCAGGATGAGGAGGGGCTGATGTTAAGACTCGATATGCTTGATATGAAACCTCTAGCGCATCCAGGATGGGAAGTTTTATCTCAATTCTTTCTCCATCTGTTTCTGAAAAACTAACGGCATTTAAAAATTTGTTTTCTAACTTGAATTCTTTTACGTTACTCGTAGGCGAATTTACAGGCTTACATCTGACCAAAGATAGTAACAAAATTAACAATAGAGTTGTAACCTGAGGAAAAAATTGCATTCCTGACCTCGATTAAAACACTTCACGACTTCAGCTTTTCCATTCAAATATCGGTATCGTTGAGAAAAATATTAGCTGCGAAAATTACTCTACATTTAAAAGTGAGTTACGCCTTTTACCAATCGCTGCTTCACAGGCGAAAACGAGTGTTTACACTACAACGGTCCGCTCCCACCTTAAAGAACTATCGGTGGTTTCAGGTCAGCTTCTAACAAGTTGTATTCAAAACAATGACAGTGATTTCAGCTCACAGTTCTCATCAAGTTTGGCTGCATGTCAACGATCAATACACTCCTCACTTCCCGGGGGAGAAAAAACACAAACAACCACAATTAGCAAACAAGTGTCAATCCGGTTGACATTCAAGTAAAGACCAACACATTGTATTAATTAACTATTTAGGGATCTAACCTGGCACTACACTTGCAGAAAATACCCCGTACTGAAATGAATGGGGCGTCATCCTCTATGGAAAAAAACTCTCAAACTATTCTCATTACAGGAGGACGCAGTGGCCTCGGCAGAGCTATCGTAGAGACACTCCTTGGCCAAGGGTTTTCTGTGGTCGCGACGTCACGGAGCTTTGAACAGCACTTTTCTTGTCATCTTGATCACGATCAAAAACTATTTAAGTGCCACTTGGACATATCTTCGCAGCAAAGTATAGACAATTTTTTTGCACAATTATCTGAGCAAAGCATAACTTTAAAAGGTCTGATAAACAACGCTGGCGTGGGTCACTTTGAGAAACTTAAGGACCTAAACAACAAACAGATTACAGAAATGTTGCAGGTAAACTTTTTGGGATCCGTGCTCTTTTCTAAAAAGATTTTACCTTTCCTAGAAGATAACAACGGTGGTCGCATCATTAACATCGGATCGATTGTGGAAAGCTATCCAGCCTCTGGGAACACCGTCTATGGGGCGACCAAATCTGCATTAAAAGCTTTCTCAAAACATCTCAATGAAGAAACGAAAGACAAAAGGGTATTCACAACCCACGTCGAACTCGGTGGAATCTATACCGAGATTTGGCAAGGTCGCGAAGGTTTTTCCGAGAAAGATATGCTTTCTTTGGTGAAGGTCGCAGAGGAAATCGCCCGAATTTTTCGGTTGCCTAGCGATATGAGGGTTGATGAGCTGAAACTTTATCCCACAAAAGGACTTTTATAATGAACGAAGATCACATCGCTATCGTCACCGGAAGTGCTAGAGGTATTGGACTTGAGATAACGAGAGTTCTCAGCGAACAAGGCGTGAAGGTATGTGCCATTGATCTCGATTTTCAGGAACTCAATTCCGCAACCCGCCAATTGAACAAAGGAGATCTTGTCACTGCTTTCCAGTGCGACGTCAGCGATTCCAAAATGATCCATAACACCTTAGATCAAATTCTGACAATGGGGTCCCCGGCCCTTCTTGTCAATAACGCTGGTTTCGGTGGACCCTTTGAAACACTTGATCAAATTAGTGACGACAATTGGCAAAAAGTTCTTCATACGAATGTTTCTAGTGCTTTTTACTTTTCCCGAAAACTTTTACCGATCATGCGAGAGATGCAGTTTGGCCGGATTATCAATATTTCTTCTATCCAAGGTTTGTTTGGTGCAAAGTTTTCGAGCGCTTACGTCGCTAGTAAACATGCACTTATAGGATTAAGTAAATCAATTGCTGCGGAATGGGGCGAGCACAATATAACCTGCAACACCATCTGTCCAGGTTACATTGAAACGCAGATGGGTGCTCAAGACGACAAAATCGACGATCACAGACAAAAGATTATGAATATCACTCCCATGAAGAAAATGGGCACTACTGGTGACATCGCCAATCTTGTCGTTTACCTCTCCGGACCGCATGGGCAGTATATCAATGGATCTCAGTTTGTCGTAGACGGTGGTATCTCTTGCCATGTCGCGATATAAAGAATAACCCAGCAAACAAGTCCCTTTGTCTGCTGGGTTCAATCACTAAAAGTCTGAAGTCTTACCTACCCGTCGCGAAACATTCTTTCCCAACAACGTTGCACTTTAAGAGTCCTTGATCTCCACCATTATCTCTGCACTGAGATAGAGCGTCAGCCTTTGCTTGCTGCTTAGCCGCTTCTTGACTACGTGCACTTGCTGTTCCATAGAACTCAGACATATCGTGCCCCCAAAGAGTCTCAAGAACGACCTTACACTGGCCGACAAAACGACCTCCACCAGTACCACCGTCACCAGATCGATTCATCAGTCTGTTAAGCTTTCTAAATGCCGCTCTGACATCATCATACTCTTCTGTGATTCCATAAGGTACCCGCCTCATGTCTTCGATGGCGAATTTTATATCCTGAAACTCAGGCTTGATCTGATTGTCGAAGACTCTTTTTATTCTTCTTTGACGCGCTTCCCTCTCTAGCTTTGGAATAAGTTCTTGATTGATCGCCTGCTTGAGTTCTCGGGCTTGCCTTGCCACCGCTAGAAGTTTTTGTTTACGACGGTCACGATTTGCGGCTCTTGCTTCAGCTCGTGCTTCTTGAGCAAGATCGGTCAATTCATACTTTAAATCTTCACTAAGATTGATGGCTCGATCGTAGTTAAATGAATAGGCCGTCCCAGAAAAGATTAATCCAGTTGCTAAAAACAACATTCCTTTACGCATGATTACTCCCCCTTAAGTTAAATCATCTCTCTTGTTTTCTTTGTAAGTCACATTTGCTTAATCAAAGCTGTTGTTGGCATACCTTGGAGCAATATACGGGCCAAATTTACACCAGCCCCCATATTGCTGTTATCATTGCCATAAAAGAGACGTGCTGAATTATAAAGCAGGACAAAAAAAGAGAAAAAGGTAAAGAAACGTTACTAAGACTGACAAAGTGATACCAAAAGTAGAAATAAAACTATTTATTGTTTACAACGAAGTAACAACAGCTGAAGTTGCCGAAAGAGAAAATGTATCTGCCGCGACCTCTGGCCAATATACTTGCAATCAGACTCATGAAAAGGGATACAACAAAAATTGCTCGACTCTTTTTTCCGCCTCTAGCTTGGAAGACGCTGCCGCACAGTGTAAGAAAAGTGAAAGCGAAGGTGGTCAAGGTTGCTGTCGTTCTGCGAAAATTTTCACCAATCTCTACGGAGCTATTAGTCGTTATGAAGTCGTACCAGCAGGAACCAAAAAAGGCGAAGGTAGCTTCTATAGCTGTAATTAGAAGGAAAGTAGCATCGGTCTTTCGGATCGATGAAACAAATCAGTCTTCAAGGCGGACCATGATGACAAAACTTTGTTTGGTCATTGCCTTACCATCATCGACGACAACAACGATGTTGTGACTGCCAATTTGATTGGCTTTCGGCTGCCATTCAATAAATCCGACATCATTGATTGTCATACCATCAGGAGCCATTTCCAGCGAATAGCTCAAAGGATCTGATTCGGCATCTTCGGCGATCACTTGATATTTATAAGATGGGTTTGCTTTAAGAGAGATACTGGTATCAATCTGAAAGTTTGATTCAGTCGTTCGTCTTTCAGAAAAGAACAGATGAAAACTATAGTTTCTACCAACTTCAAGATCGAGATCATCAAGATTTACCGTTGCTGACTCGGCTGAATGGATACCTCCTAGATCGATCACGAGCTTACGATCGATGAAGACAAAAACATCATCATCGCCAGTGAAGGTAAAACTTTCGCCGCCGACGTAAGTAAACTCAGACTCAATCTCAAAAGTAAAATGATAATTATGCGATCGCCCCTGATTACCGAAGCCGCGACCATCGATAGGAAAAAACAGATTATTTTGATAGCGATAAACTGCCAGTCCGTTACTGTCAGCGATCTTATTGAGGATGAGAAAGTCTGAAAAACGTAAATTTACGCCACTGACATCACGATGCCACTGTGCAAAGGTATCGGCACTTGTAACGGGTCCTTCACCAGTGCCAATGTAAACCGGTTTACCATCGCTACTTAATTGTGTATCGACAAAGCCCGTCACCAATCCGTCACCGTCAATTTCAAAGTCTGGATGTGAGTCAGAGAAGTCTCTCACCGTTCCGTTAAGCATAAGCTCATCAGGAGGATTGACATAAAGACTATAACTTATGCCTGGAGAACTCGAGATCGTTGGAGCTGTGTTATTGTCTTCATTGTTTTCTTCACTTTCAAGATCTGGCTGATTTTGTCCTGTAGAGCCTTTGTCTTCACTTACAACTTCGATCGTCACGCCACCACTGGTTTGCTCTTCAGTCGCCTCTTCTAGTTCTCCGCCAGAGGTTCCATTAGAATCACCTGATTGGGCGTCAATAACCTGGGAGTTTTCTGCATCAGATTCTGGCGCAGAGGTTGCTTCGCTATCGCTTGAAGCCACCCCAGACTTTGAGGAAGAGAAAGAGATATCAGTCAATGAAAGGGTTGATGAGGAAAGGTCATTCTGGAAAATAAGCTCTGTAGAAACAGCCCCTGCTGTTGACAAGATGACC
>CAZBDM010000378.1:2624-5161 GCA_964490675.1 uncultured Oligoflexales bacterium | reverse complement strand
TTTGGTGAAGTTGTGATGGGGTGTTAGCTGACTATGCTACCCACAGATTCTGCCGAGGACCCATATATTATAATCAGTTGCAAGCTCTATTGGAATCTCCAACACTTTTCCCAAATATCACAACTTTTTATCAAATCACATTTCCAAAAGGTTTGATTGCTGGAGACAGTTTGGAGGGGATTTACCTGGTAAAAAATAAGACTTAAATACAGGTTAGCCTTTGTTGAAGCTCTGTTGCCCACAGTTTATATTGAAATGAGAAAACTCATTAGTAGTCCTATTTGCTCTTTATGATCCTCGTGGGCACGCCAAACTCAGACCAACGGGAAAAAACCTTCACTTGCCGTTCGGTCCAATAAGACACTTGCGGCATTTGCCCGCTTTCCTGACGTAATCGACTTCATCGACATTTTCAGGCACTCGAAAAATACACCAATCACCCGATGCTTCGGTCGAACGCTTTACAACTTTTTCATCACTATCGGTCATCGAGAACACGACTGCCGACGCCACACCTTCGTCTTTACTCGTAACAACGATAGCGTATTGACTAGCAGCCAGATCAACACTGTGTTGTCTATACTGATCATCGCTGGGAAGGTTTGCCACTTCCATATTCGGATCACCGTTTTTCCACAATCTTACCGTACCAGAATTGTCATTCAAAATCTCAAGGTTGAAGCTTCCTTCATTTTCGATGACAATCGACGTGGTATAGATCAATTTGTCAGTAGCCGTCAGCTCTGGACAGCTAAAAAAACCCTCTGTAGTCGTTTGCTGGGTTAATGGCGAAATCCATTTTGCATTGCGATCTTTAAACTGCATTTGACTGGCATTCCAGTTGCTCACATTACTCCAAATACTATTGGTCTCATCAAGTGAGATCGAGCAGCTTATCGCTGATGGGTCGTAATCTGGGTTGATATCGCAGGTTTCAGCTTTAGGTAACTCTATCTTATTAGCAACGGCTGTGCCTCCAGAAGTACTGCCTGGGTCACCAGAGCTTGAGCCATTATCTGGTCGTTCTTTGTCATCACCTGAAGGGATCGACACGGGTCGGTCGGATTTCTCGTCTTCTGAGCTCACATCAGCAGCATTAAGATCTTCATCGACTGAGTTTGTCGAGCTACGCGTTTTCTTGTTACTATCGCAAGCAAACAAGATCAGCAGTAAGCTTAATGCAAGAAAAGAAGCGTTTTGTTTTTTCATTTCGACCTTTTTTTCGACAATTATCGGCTGATTCAAGCTCAAACTTGAGTAGAAAACCAATCATTGCTGAGCTTTATTGTTCAATGCGTCAGTCTTTTTGTCAAAAAGTGATCTCCGAAAAACCTTTAAAAGTTATCTACTTGGAGAAAATAGACTTGAGCTAATTGCGAGATTTCCGATCTACCCCAAAATTGTTGTGGCTGTTGAATGCTGATGGAGTTGACGATGGGATCTAAACTTAAATTTGCCTTAACTAGTTTTTTTACGATCATTATGTTTTCGGTCTTTCTGTCTCTAATAAGTTGTGGAGACGATCATAACAACGAAGAGTCATCACTTTCTTCTGAAGAAATGGCACAACCAACGGATCCAGTTAAAGTTAAACGTTGTAGTGGGAAATTAACAGGCCCCCCGGTTTATGCATACGGTAAAAATAAGCATGTTGCATTGGGCGACAAGTGCAGTGTTCTAGCAAAGGACGGAAGATCCGATCTTTGCCAATTACAACCAAAAAGAGCGGTCCGTACCAGCTCACCTTGTACTTGTGAGTTTTCAGATGGAAGCACCAAACTTGGTCGTACTACAAGAATTCTAGGCACAAATTTTCAATGCTAGACATGTGCATCACACCCAAACTAACTTTATAAGTAGTCAATCGTGAAAAACCCCTCATTGTAGCGTTGTCACTTCGAGTCGGCCTCCTCATTGACCTTATGTAAACTACGTCGACCGATCTCGTGACGCAGATCGTACATCTGGTCGAGCAAGGTGCAATCGACGAAGACAACGCAGAGATTAGGCATTTTGCATACTCGACTAAGTGAAGCTCAACTAACCCTGTTCGCTCCCGACAGTCGGCATACAGAGTCAATCAGTTTGCTAATGTCTGTTTTAGATATGATCTCTAAATTTGGATGGCGAGCAATCAACTCTTTAGCTTGACTCATAAAGTCACCGTGACCGGTATAGAAGATAAAGTTATCATAATCAGGTCTATCTTTCTTAAAAGACTTAAAGAGTTCAATACCATTAAGTCCGGGCATATTGATGTCACACACAATACATGAGTAGGAGTCATCATTGCTAATGAAAGAAAGTCCCTCTTTAGGGTGCTGAAAGGTCATAACATCAAAGCCCTTAATTTCTAAAAGATCTTCAAGAGCCATTAAGATGCCTGCATCGTCATCTATAACCACGACTTTTTTACTGTCATTTGTACTCACTAGTAGGATACCTCACAACAAATCTTGTATTGCTACAACTCGCGTCTAATTCGATATGACCACCAATCCTCTCAATCAATACTTTGCAGAGTCCAAGTCCAAGAC